>CBIHOZ010000004.1:0-100451 GCA_966211525.1 uncultured Chitinophaga sp.
CTCACATTTGCATTCAGCATTAATCTCACCGGATAATCGTTTCTTGTATGCTGCTGATCTCGGTACCGACAAGATATATATCTATAACTTCAACCTGAAGAAAGGAACACTGGATGATTCCAACCAGAAAGAAGTGTCAGTAAAGGCCGGCACCGGTCCGCGACACTTTGCGTTCCATCCTTCCGGAAACTATATGTATGTAGCGGAAGAGCTGACATCAACTGTAGCGACATTCAAAGTTGATAAGAAGACCGGCAATCTTACTATACTTCAGGATTCTGTAGTGTCCTTACCGAAAACATTTACCGGCAAAAACACGGCTGCTGATATTCATGTAGATCCCAAAGGCAAGTTCCTGTATATGTCGAACCGCGGCTATAATGGTTTGAGTATATATAGTATTGGAGCGGATGGAAAGATAAAGCTTATAGGGCAACAAACTACCGGCGGCAGCACACCACGCAACTTCATGATCGACTCCAAAGGCGAGTATATATTTGTAGCCCACCAGGACACCGACACCATTGCAGCGTTCCGCATCAACGCCAAGACAGGCAAGCTCTCGCCTGTAGGAAAACCTTTGAAAGTCCCGGCTCCCGTATGTTTGAAGATGATTACGCTACCTTGAAATAGCTGTGAGCTTCTGGCTACTAGCTGCTAGTAGAGTTTCGTAGACTATAGGTTTGTCTTACTAATTACGAGGACAGTGATTCACCTTCTAGCCTCTTAGCTGCTGGAAGATTCTGGTAGGTTGTGCGATTGATGATGCTACTAGTTATAGTGTAAATGTATTTGCTGTTATAAATAAAAGCAGCTGCCGGCTTCTGATCTTACTAGCAGATGAGTTAAATATATAGTTATATTTTCACTCACAGTCTATAGTCAGAAACCAGCAGCCTTTAAAACGCGAAGCTCATAGCTCAAAGCTCGCAGCTATCCAAGTCTTCCAGCAACTAGCAGCCAGAAGCCAGCAGCCTAGTTAAACGACACCGAGTAGCTGTTCGTAACATAGTTCAGTCCTCCGCTTGATGAAGTGATCTCGTAGCCGAACTGTACATCGCCTACCGTTATATCGCCAAACCATCCGCGGGCTTTTACCCATTCAGCAATTGCTTTTACATCTACTGTAGCGTTATTCGTTTTTGTAAGTCTCAGGAAAGAGTATACATAGTTATTTCCATTGTGTCCACGAAATACATTCCAGGTATGACCACCCACTGAAACATTGGTATGTGTAGCGATTGGATATCCGCTTGAATTCCAGTTATACGATATAGGCTTGATGTTACCACTGCCGTTTGAATTACTGGTATAGTTCATCCACAGCATAATTTCATGTTGCTTGGAGCTGTCCCAGATATCAAAAGTAGAAGCCCATGCACCTCCGGCCGGTGTTGTAGCACTAACTTTACTGGTGCAGGAAGTTAACGCACTTAATTTACGACCAACATAGCGTGTTGAGTTGGGATAGGATTTTATACCTCCGGTGTTTGGATGATTAGCCCACACGCCCCAGTTGCTATAGGAGTTGGCCCATATAGATTGTGGTCCGGGGCCGTTCTCTTGTCCCCATATATTATTATATATAGTATATCCTCCGTTGGACCATTGCGCCCACGTTTCACTGGAACCCCAGGCCGCGAGGACTTCGGCATCATTCGTTGGGGTAATTTCTTCTTGTTGACATGCGAACGTCATGCTCGCTAGAATGATAAATGCTAAAAGTTTTTTCATTTGGTTGTTTGTTTAAATCGTTTGCATAAAAGTAGCAGCACACTACAGCATGTTTTGTTAACAAATAGGGATGAAACAACCGAACAAGGGTATATTTTCTCTTAAAGAAGGGTATGATTCTGGTATTTCAATCGAAACTTCAAACGATTTCGATAGGTGTTATCACTTTGGTCGGCCCAAATCGAGCACCCAATAATCAGCCACTTTAGACGCTCCGATCTCGGTATAGGTGGTGTCCATCATGTTCTTGCAATGACTTTCACTTTCCTCCCACCCTTTCATAACATCAGCAACGGTAAAATAGCCGCGTGCTATATTCTCTCCTACATATATACCGCTATATCCGGCCTGCTGTGTGCGGATAATGGGAGGCGTTCCGTCACGCGACATGTGACTGAGATAATTATAGGTATACATATCGGTCGCATGATCCTTTGCGGTCTGCTCAAGTGTATCGTTCGAGGTAACAGGATCTACAGGTGGCATTACATCATCGCCACAGGTACATCCGGCAGCACGCAGTATATTTATAGCATGGAGTAATTCAGCGTGTACGTCCTCAGGCTTTGCAGGATCTTCATCATCCGAACAACTCACCATACTCAGGGCTACAGATAACACTAACACTATTCGAGGTATATCCAATTTCATTTCATTGATATATTATCCGTTACGGCTGGTCATTATTGGTGTATAATCAAACTATACTGTAATCAAATATAGGCATAGCGATTAATACATCATCTCACAACCTCAACGACATAAAACCAAATGCTATTCCTCAAAACTATAGATCACGACAGTGTGATCAATGAAACATATTAAATCATAGAGCGCAACTTTTCCCGGTTATGTCGGGTCAGCTTCGCCAGACATTCCGGAAAATCCAGACAGGCCTTTTCGATGATGTTTATTCGCTTTTGGAAACATTCTGTTACCCATAAAGAAAGATTTTAACCCCACCGGAATGTCGAATTTCATTTTGTTTTGCAAACGAGTGAAACGATTCCCGAAAACGATAACGTATCCAACCGTTCCCTCCGGAGCAAGCATGAAAAAACATAACTACATCAGCTATATTCTGATCATTCTTTTGGTTGCTGTCGGGGCGTGCAGTAAAGACGAACTAAATACACTTACTGTAAGTCAGCAAAAAGTAAACATCAATGCTAACGGAGGCACTGCTAACATCACCGTTCAAACCGATGCTGATGCATGGAGCATCACGAACTCCGCTCCGGACTGGCTGAGCACATCAGCCACTACCGGATCAGGCGGCCAGACAACGGTGACGCTGACCGTAAATAGCAGAACCTTGCAGACCCGCACGGCTACACTGATGTTTACAGCAGGCAATGCAAAGTCGGTTGAAGTAGTTGTTACGCAAGCCTCAGCAACACACCTATATATTACTACAACGGATCCCACCACCTTCACATTCAGTAAAACAGGCGGTACCCTGCCGCTTAAAATTACAACCGATGCAACACAATGGAGCCTCAGTGAAGATGCCGACTGGCTGGAATTTGCGCAGACCACCGGCAACACAGGTTCTACTACCATCAACGCAACAGCATCAGCAAACACCGGAGCACAGCGCACTACAACGGTACGGGTAAGCGCAGAAGGTGCTGCCGATGTGCAGATCACCGTAACACAAAAAGGTTCTCTGTATCCAAGTTACAATACATCGCCTCTCGCTCCGGATGCTACCGGTATGAACAGTAATGCCGTTACGCTTGCTGCGAAAATGAAACTGGGCTGGAATATAGGTAACACCCTTGAAGCTGTTGGCGGTGAAACTGCATGGGGAAATCCGAAAGTAACAAAGGCGTTGATCGACCTTGTGAAGCAAAATGGATTTAATGCTATTCGCATTCCGTGTTCGTGGAATCAATATATGGCAAACAGTTCAACGGCTCAGCTCAAAACAGACTGGTTGAATCGCGTAAAAGAAGTAGTACAGTATTGTGTTGATAATGATATGTATGTAGTACTGAATATACACTGGGATGGCGGTTGGTTAGAGAACAATTGCACCGTTGTCAAGCAGGACGAGAACAATGCCAAGCAACAGGCTTTCTGGGAACAGATCGCTACTCACTTACGCGACTTCGATGAGCATTTACTCTTTGCCAGTGCGAATGAACCGAACGTAGAGAATGCCACTGAGATGTCGGTGTTAAGTTCGTATCACCAGACGTTTGTTAATGCTGTACGCTCTACGGGAGGCAAGAATAGTTATCGCGTGCTGGTGGTGCAAGGTCCTTCTACCGACATCGAGAAAACAAATACGCTCATGACGTCATTACCAACCGATGAAATTGCAAACCGGTTGATAGCTGAAATACATTTTTATACTCCGTATCAATTCTGTCTTCTTACGAAAGATGAGAGCTGGGGAAATATGTTTTATTACTGGGGCAGCGGCTATCATTCTGCAACGGACGCTACACGCAATGCTACATGGGGTGAAGAAAGCACCGTTGACTCTCAGTTTAAATTGATGAAGACTAAATTTGTCGATAAAGGTATACCGGTTATCCTCGGTGAGTATGGTGCTATACGGAGGTCACTGACCGGTGATGCCCTGAAATTGCACCTGGCATCACGTGCATATTATTTGAAGTATGTAACCAAACAAGCCAAAGCAAACGGAATTATACCTTTCTATTGGGACACCGGTGCTATGGGCGACAATACTACAACGCTCTTCAACAGAAATTCCAATACCGTATACGATCAGGATGCTTTAGATGCTGTCATCGCCGGGATAACAGAGTAGCAGATTCGTTAATCGTTATAAGTTAATCGTTAATCGTTCGTGACAATTATATATCATCTCACACAATTAACGTATAACGATTAACGGATAACGATTCACAACCCTTATATCACTTCGTTATACTTTGAAGAACACCTTAAAGGTGGTTCCAACATCGAGGTTGCTTTCAACTTCAATTTTTCCACCTAATGCCAAGATTTGAGCTTTGGTCTGATAAAGACCTAGGCCTTTGCCTTGTATATGCAAGTGGAATCTTCCATATAGTGTAAAGATCCGATCTTTGAATTTTGTCAGATCGATACCCAAGCCGTTATCAGTAACGATAAGACAGAGATGTTCACCGGTGTTGATGGTGGTTATCGTTATGAAAGGATTTCGATCAGGATGTTTAAATTTAATACTGTTGCTTAGCAACGCATATACGATGTTATCGAAATAAGGCTTGGAAGTCATTATCAACTGTCCTTTAGAAAAGTTGGTTTGGATGCTGGCACCGCTATCAACGATTTCTTTTTCAAGACTTGAAATTACTTTGGCGAGTCCATCTTCAAGATCATACGCTTCCAGGTGACTCGGTGTATTTTTAATCCGCAAAATTTGATTGAGATCCCTGATCACTGAATCGACTTCTTCTGCAGTAAAAACCATTTTGTCAGCAATGGTCTTAATTTCACTGAGATCAGTAGTCATGTTTAAAATCGTTCCGAGCCCCAGCATTCTGGCCACGGGTCCTCGCAGATTGTGAGCCGTGACGAACGCAAATTCTTCAAGTTGGTGATTGTATTCTACAAGCTCCTTTGTTCTTTTATGCACTTCAACTTCGAGCGTTTCATTTCTGGTCGTGATCTCTCTGTTCTGGTTTTCAATCGTAATTTTCGCTTCATAGAGTTGATGGTTTTGCTCCGCCAGCAAATTGCTTTGCGTAAGCAGTTCTTCATTTGCATTGATCAACTCACTGGTTTTGTCTTTAATAATCGTCTGTAGTACTTCCTTCTGTTTTTTTATCCTTCGTATAGTAAGCTGTACAACGAGGAAGACCAGCGTAACGGAGGTAACTATATATGCAATATAAGCCAGCCATGTTCTATACCACGGTGGATTAATATGAAAAGAAAACGAAACAGGTTCGCTAATGATGCTATATATATTTTTCGTCCGCACATAAAACGTATAATCTCCTTCGGGTAAATTGGTAAAAAAAGCCTCCCGGGCTAATGTCCAGTCAGACCATTTATCTTCAAAACCATCCATTTTATATTGATACAGATTCTTTTCATTCTCTTCCAGGAAAGAACAGAGAAATTCAAATTTGAAATTGTTGAAGGCAAAAGGCAGCGAATGAATCGAATCCTTCGATGTGCTTTGATAGATCAGAGAATCACTCGCCCAAACTTTTTGTATCGATAATTGTATAGGGTCGTTGTAGAAGACTTTTTGATCGGGGTTGTAGCTGATAATTTTTTGATTATTTCCGATCCACACTTCTCCCGCGTTTGTAACCAGCAAAGGCGCATCTACATCGATTCTTGTATTACTGAAGGTAACGGCTAATTTATTGAATGGCGCTACTAAAAGTTTGAAACTGCCATCGACTTGTTTTTTTAATACTCCCGCAGTTTCTTTTCCCTGAGGCATCGCAGCCCAGAAATATATATCCCCTTCGGCACTTTCTATAAGGGAATAAATGCATACTCCTTTTCCCAATACTTTTCTATATCGCTCGTGAGGTTCAAAACGATTCGTGCTTGCGTTGTAACTATATATACCGTCAGCAGTAGCTACAACAAGCTGTCCACCTAAACGATAAATCCTGTTGTTGGCATTTGATGGTAACCCGTTAGCCTTGCCGTAGAAAGATATTGAAGCAACTGTATCCATTGACTTATTCAACACCAACTTCCAAATGCCTGCCCTATAATTACTAATCCAGATATTCCCTTCTTCGTCTTCCAGCATTCGGTGCATCTCTGCCTGGAATCCATTGACTATTTTCTTTGTCCAACGATGTTCTTTTTGTTGCATAACCCAGAGTGTATCACTTGTGCCCACGAGCATGCTTTCCGGGTGTTGCCTCCGTTCGCATAAAGTTGTTACCCATGGGATATCTGCAATCCGGGTTACTTTTTTTCCATCCAGTTCCAATACACCGGATTCACTGCACGCATAAAGTTTACTATGGAAATTAAAAAAATTCCAGGTAATGCCTTCGCTATGCGCAAGGGGTGTAAACGTATCTCGATCCTCTTGGTATAAAATGCCATAGGGCGTTCCTGCATATTGATGCTTCCCGTTTTTTCCGAGTGCTATGATTAAGCCATGCAAACCGTTTTTACTGTCGTAGATCGAAAGAGGCGAGCTCGTTATAGCTTGCACGATATGTAAATCTGTATTTACCCAGAGGTTGTGTTGCTTGTCTTCGAATAGAAGCAAACTTGAAGGTGGTGTATCAATTTCGAGGCGTGATAGTAATTTCCCGTTGCTATTAAAGAAGAGAAGTGCCGATCCGATGCTTACTACAATGTTGTCGTTGCTAAGCCTTTGGATATCTTCTATCGGGAGCCTCTTTATATTCCTGCTAAGTTCCTCGGCACATACACGACATTGTTCGTTCTTTTTACCGATACACGAGACTTGATTTCTGTCATCCAGTGTTAAATAACTGTCGGACGAGTATTTCACAAGCTTCTTCGTTTTTCCTATATAAAGTTCCGGTTCAAGTAAATGATTCTTATACCTCCATAAGCTGTCATTTTTTAAAAGATATAGTCTGTCTTTATTGACGATTAATCCGCGGCTATTGACATCCAGAATATGAAACCGATCATTGCTATATATGTATATGTGATCGCGTGACAAGAAAAAGACTTCACCATGAAAGACTTTGATCGAAAAATTGTGCAAATTCTTTCTTTTTGATTCGGGTAGTTTTAAAAGTAAGGATTGATACTTATAATTTCCGTTGATTTCCCTGCTGAAATATCCCAATTCATTTGGGGATGTTACGTAAATTTTATTAGTCGAGTCTGTGTCTACCGCATATACAGCCTCTTTGTTGGGCAATGAAATAAGATTCCACCTGACTCCATCATATCGAATAACCCCCTCTGCGTTGGCAACATAAATAACATCCTGATCATCCTGTTGTATATCCCAATTCTGGCTGGTACCCTGATATACTTCTATTGGATAATTCTGAATAAACGGTTGTTGTCCGTAAGCAGTAAAACAGTTTAAAAAAAATATGCAGGTAATTATCAGATAGTAATGCATAGATCGTTCATTCATTATGCGTATCCGGATTACTTGGATTCATTTGGTATATATCAGGCATTAACAAATAAGAGATCTAATTTTGCCTCCGTTAAGCATTCGAGACATTTGAAATTAGTGATCTGATATTTTGGGAATGTCTGACGCCATAAACTCAACTTCACCGATTTGTATTTGTCTATGCAAGAACACAAAATCAATTAATTACTGGTGTCAGGTTAAATAATTGTAAAAAGCTCCAGTATATACTTACACTAACATCCGTACTATTACCTAGACAACTGCAAAAGAGAATTCGATAAAAGCAAAAAAAAGAAGCGTGAAGTTTTTCAACTTCACGCTTCCGATTTTTTAGAGCAGAAGGATTCACGTGTTCAATTCATTGCGAAAAGTATAGTCTTCTGCACTATATATCACGCTGTTCGCGGGGTCACTGAATTAATCAGTGCAGCGTTGATGGATTGAGCTTCGATTGTTGTGGTTGTGCTTATCAATTGCCGTACGACAACACTTCGTCCCAGACTTTTCGCAATACGGGTATACCATGCGCGATATTCCTTTCACGAATTCTGCTGACATGCTCGCCCGGGTAGCGTATATCTTTACCAGGCTCTGCCGGTTGTGATGTGTGATAATCCTGAATGATTTGTTCCAGTGAATTTGCTATAGCAGGAAAGTGACCAAGCTTCTTAATATCAATCGCTATATATACCTGTGAGAGTGCATGCTCGGCTTCCTTTTTGGAAATTTCATGTGTAGATAATCCTCCGGAGAGTATAGTGGCGAGTATATCCAATAGCAACGACATCCCCGCTCCTTTCCAGTAACCGATCGGCAACACTCTGCGCGATGCCAGTATCATTCCGGCATCTTTCGTAAGATTACCAGCTTCATCATAACCGCCCGGCACAGGAAGCTGCTCACCTTTCGAATGATATTGATCCAATGCACCATATGAGTATTGCGACATGGCGGTGTCCAACACAATCGCTTCATCGTTATAGGGCACCGCTATCACCAGCGGGTTATTGCCGAGTTTACTATCAACAGCACCCCATGCAGGCATGTTAGCAAGCGTATTCGTCCAGCCAATAAATATATATCCTTTGCGTGCTGTGTGCCATCCATAGTATCCACCGCGCATCCAGTGGTTGGTGTTTGACAATGCTATGCATCCTATACCGTGCGCAGAAGCCAACGCCATAGCATGATCGGATGCATCAATTGCGTTGAGTGGTCCCGGTCCCAGATTACCATTCCATTGTTCAATAGCACCGAAGCCTTCCATGCGCGATGGACCCTGATCTACTCTTATATACCCGCTGCGGATATAAGATATAAATCGCGGGAACCGGTTGACGCCATGCGTATATATACCTTCTGCACTGTTAATGGCAAAGATGGAAGCACACGTGGCTGCTTTCTCCGGAGTAAAGCCGTGCTCTAGCAGTGCCTGAAGAAATGTATCGTACATCTGCTGGTACGGTACCTGTATAAAGTCTTTTTTGTTATCCATAAAAAAAGCGCCAGCACGTTTATCACGCTGGCGCTTTTAAGATAAGAAATGCTTTCGACTTAATCTTTCAATATCCGCATCTCCACGCGTCTGTTCTTCGCGCGGGCCTCCGGGGTCATTTCGTTGGCAAGCGGCTGCGAACCGCCGAACGCTTTGGTCTGGATTCGTCCTTTTGCTATACCTTTCTCAACCATGTATTTCTTCACAGCATCCACACGGCTCTGCGATAGTTCCAGGTTTGCCTTCGGACTCCCAACGTTATCTGTATGACCTTCCAATTGTATTTCGATGCGCGTATTTTCTTTCATCATCTGCACAACTTCATCCAGCTCCGGATAGGATTTTGGATCAATCACAGATTTACCCTGTGAGAAGATAAGATGATTCAGAATGATGGTCTGTCCTTTGGACGTAAGCATGATATCGCGAACAACCTTTTTATTAGCATCTATATCTTTCGGATCCACAATAACCGTACGCGGGTTATAGCCTTCGGCAGCAGCCGTGATCTGGTATTTGGCAGTACCGAAGATCGAGAATGAAAATGTACTGTCGTTGAAGCGGCCGAAAATACTTCCTGTCGGAATACTGCTATAGCGTATATTGGCTTTTATACCTTTACCGGTACGGGCGTCTGTTACTTTACCTTCGGCTGTAATAGCATCGTTCTGAGCATAAAGTATATGAGCTCCGAAGATGATCAAAATGAGAGCGGTTAATTTTTTCATAATGTTAAAAGTAGAAAAGCTTAACCACCTGAACAAAACTTATGCCGTAGATAATGTCTGAACATCGTTCTTATGATCTATACACAGACGGATTGATTTTTATTCAGGCTGCCCTGCGCTTTTCAGTCACATCATCCTTCACGACCCACCGAATCGCTTCACGCCACAAAATCGCTTCCATATCTTTGCGGAAGAATGCGAAGTGCCCCACTTTCTTTTTCAGTACATCTTCGGGTGTTAAATGCCAGTGCTCGATTTTCAGGTTCTTGTAAAAACGCTGCAGGTCGTGAACAGCATCGAGTGGCGCAAGAGTATCATCGGAAAAGCTGATCATCAGGGTGCGTTGCTGTAACGCTTCAAATGATTTTCGTTCAGCCGGTAATTCATCAAATATATAGTTCTTGTTGCGTGCCCAGCGCGACCATTGTCTGGCTACTTCGGCAGGAAGATCTTCAAACATGCGTAATCGTGATGCGGGAAAATAACCGAATAACTTTGTCAGTACGGGTATAGCAATATACCAGAACCAAAGCAGCTTCAGCTTCATTCTCCACCCGGTATAATTTTTCCAGTAGGGTGTTTGTGAACCTACCATAATGAACGCTTCTGCCTGCTTCGCCAGGTTCGACATACCGATGAGCTGCCCGCCAATGCTGTGCCCAACAATAATTAATTGTGATAATGGATGTGCCCGGTTAATGTAACTGATCATGGCATCTATATCTACCGACCAGTCGTGCATGTCATACAACGCATCGCTCAGATCTTCCGGACGTGAATTACCTATACCGCGATAGTCGAAAGTATATACCTGGAAACCTTCGGATGCGAGCCACTTCGCAAAGTCGCTGTAATACTGTTGTCGTACACCCGTTGCCGGATTAATGAGCACTACCTTCTCATGTGGGTTCTTCGCTGCATACCATGTGGCCGAGAGGTGCACACCATCGCGCGCTACCACATTCAATACTTCTTTCATAACGTCTTTAAAGGGGTCTTTTAAAGACTCTAAGAACTTGATAATGCGTGGTAAGGTTGCGTTTGTCACGCAAATGTTGACATCACATGAACATGTGTTAATCCCAGCGGCCGTTGCCTTTTGAAAGGCTGTAACGGCCAGCTCCGGTAAAGATGAGCGCAAGTGCCGTAAGAAGAAAAAGCATATTGGTTTCGATCATCCAGCCGCCATAATCATTTACCTTAAAGGCTATATCGCGATGGGCAACCAGAATGGTCATGAGCATGTTTACTACAATAATGATAGCCGCTAATCTTGTTTTATAACCCAGTATAACAAAGGCAGGTGCTATAGCTTCGCCGATGATACTGCCATAAGCAATAACTGCCGGAAGACCGGCAGCTATAACCATATTTTTTACATGCTCTATATCGGTGAAGATTTTAAATATACCATGAAAGATCAGTATACCTCCACACGTTAATCGCAGTATAAGTCTGGCCAGATCATCGTTGTGGAGTTTCATAGTATATCAATTAGCAACGGGAATTGATTTCACTTCTTCGCTGGTATCCGGTATAGGATAATCGAACAGACCGAATTCCTTAATGGCCTCTTCTACTTTATGCGGCACAAATTTTTCCCAGCCGTTCTCTCCTTTTCGGATCATGGCCAGTACGTTGTCTGATATAATGTGAAGCTTGCGTGTATCAGCATCGTTTACATCTTCCAGCTTGTTATTATCCATCAGGTAACGGAAGAGGTTTTGCAAATTAGGCGGTAACTCCTTCTCGAAATCTTTCAGCGTAAACAACTCCTGCGAATCCATACGAAGTGCCGGGTATATATATAGTTTTACATTCGATCCGAAGAGCGATGCAAAGCATTCCAATATACCTCCGCGGGTATTCTCATACGTTTTCTCATCAAATACTTTCTGCAACGCATATATACCCATGATGATCCCGATCTTTTTCCCTCTGGTTATCTTGGAGAGATAATCTACCAGGCGGTAATATTCAAAGTAATTCGAGATGAGTACGTTTTGTCCCAATGAACAAAGTATATCGGCACGATGCAGGAAGTCGCGTTCATCGATCTTTCCATCCGGGCTCAGGTCATTTAACGTTAACTCGGATAGCAGTACAATTTTAGAACGATCTACATCCTGTTCCTGCTTGAAATGTCTGCGTGACGTGAGCAGCATATCAACGTTAACATGTGTAGGTGGTCTGAAGCGACCGCGCAGCACGAGTACATTCTTTTTATAGAGTTCATCTGTGGGCTGCATCACATTTCCATCCGGACCAAACATCGCAGCTTTGGTTAAACCATTCTTCACCATCTTGAGCGCCATCAAACGGTTATCAACATGTTTAAAGTCTGGCCCCGACAAGCGGAACATATCGATTTCTATTCTGCGGGCAGTCAATCCATCCAGCAATGACATGAGTATATCTTCGGGATTGCTCATGAAGTTACAGGCGTATAGTAAATTAACACCTACTATACCCAACGCGAGTTGTTGCTGAAGCTGATCGGTGTCGTGCATCTTCACGTGTATCACACAATCATTCGGTTCACTCTTGGGTGTAAGTTGAAACCGGAGTCCGATCCAGCCGTGCCCCTGGTTGGTGCGCTCGTAGTTGAGAATCTCAACAGTATCGGCAAAGGCAAAGAACCTTGTATTGTCAATGCGATGTGGTAAACGTTCCGGTAACAGCACATACTCGTGATCGAGCATGCGAAGAAGTCGATCTTCACAAACGTAGCGATCGCCCACGCCATAGATCGCGTCACTGAACTTCATGTCGTACGCCGACATCGTTTTAGCAACGGTTCCGGAAGCACCTCCTACTTTAAAAAAATTTGCAGCTACTTCCTGTCCCGCACCTATTTCAGCAAACGATCCGTAAATTGATTTACTTAAATTGATCCGCAGAGCTTTCTCCTGCGTTGTAAGTTTTCTGAATTCTTCCATAAGCTGTCTCCTGCTTTCGCGCCTAATTTACCGTTAATGCCAAACGCTTAAAAGTTAAATGTATATAAAGTTTATACGCATAACCCGCCATTTCCATGTAAAGTTTTGACATGTAGGAATTTGCGTGTATCTAAAAAAAATAAGGGCAGATGTAATACTGCCCTTGTGATGTTATTATCTGTTCGCAAATTTCGCTTGTGCTTCACGTTTGATCTCTTCCCATTCGTCAACCGGTGGCGGAGTACCTTTATGAAACTCTTCGAGTAACCACGTTACCAGTTCACGCTTCATTCCAAACTGCTCCACTGCGTCTTCACAGAATTGTACTTCGTGTCGATCCACTACATCATCGGCATATACCATGAGTATAAGATCGTAGAGCAGATTCATGCGGTCGTTGTGATTATCGGGCACGTTGATCTGGTATTTCTCATTGCTGTCGACCAGTTCTTTAACCTGGCGATCTTTTAACCCGTAACGCTTACCGATCTTGTACAGCAAGGCTTCTTCTGCTTCGTGCATGTGCCCATCGACCTTGGCCAGTGCAAGAAGATTCTTAATGTGATTTTTTTTGTACGACAGATACTGGTGCTCGAAAAAGCCAATCATAGTTTATAGGTTTATAGGAAGTTACAATGCTTATAATCGATAGTCAACTATTATAGCGTTATTTCCCCCGGCAGCAAGCTGCCTCTCACTTCGTTACCTTCCTGCCCCTATATATCTGCACCACCGAGAGAGTTTTTTCACGCGCAGTTTTACTTACGCTGCTGCGGCCGCTTCTTGTTCTTTAAGCGCACGCCTTAATATTTTACCCACATTGGTTTTCGGAAGTTCATTTCTGAATTCAATGTGCTTCGGTACTTTATAGTTTGTAAGGTTTTCATGGAAGAAAGTTTTCAGTTCGTCTTCTGTGAGACTCTGATCTTTTTTCACAATGAATACCTTTATTACTTCACCTGATTTTGCATCGGGCACTCCGATCGCAGCTACTTCCAACACTTTCGGATGGGCTGCCACTACATTTTCAATTTCATTCGGGAAAACGTTGAAGCCTGATACCTTGATCATATCTTTCTTGCGATCAACAATCTTGAAATATCCATCCGCATCCATCTTCCCTATATCTCCGGTGCGGAACCATTCCGTATGGAAGAACACACCATCATTGTCTTTCTCCCAATAACCGGACATTACCTGCGGGCCACGTGCGCATATCTCACCGGTCTCTCCTTGTGGTAACTGATTTCCGTTGTCATCAAATATAGCTACCTCGGTGCTTGGCATCGGTAAACCAATGGTACCCAAACGATGCTGGCCGTCAAGCGGATTGCAACATAATACAGGCGATGTTTCACTCAGGCCATAACCCTCTACCAGTGGTTTACCCGTAACTTCTTGCCAGCGTTTTGCGACTATATCCTGTACAGCCATACCACCACCAACAGCACCTTTCAATGCAGCGAAGTCAAGATCTTTGAAGCCGGGGGTATTCAGTAATCCATTAAAGAGTGTATTTACACCGGTGATAATGGTAAACCTATATTTCTGAAGTTCTTTTACAAACCCTTTCATATCACGCGGGTTGGTGATCATAACGCTCTTCACACCGGTGCTGAACATCAGGAATCCATTTACCGTCAGCGCGAAGATATGATACATCGGTATAGCGGTAATAATAAGATCATTACCATCTTTCGACATATAGGGTTTGAACCACTCGGTGATCATGGAGTTGTGCGCAATGATATTACCGTGTGAAAGTTTAGCACCTTTCGATACGCCGGTTGTACCACCGGTATATTGCAGCACGGCTATATCTTTTACCGATAGCTCGGGCTTGCTATACGACAGTGATGCGCCTTTCTTCATTGCCTCTTTAAAAGGAATGATATTCGGTAAACTATAGTCGGGCACCATCTTCTTGATATACTTCACAACAAAGTTTACGATCGATCCTTTCAATCCACCGAGCATGTCACCCAGTTGTGTAACGATGATGTGTTTGATTGATGTATTCGCGAGTATCTTTTCAAGATGGTTCGCAAAGTTTGCAACGATAACAATAGCCGTAACACCAGCGTCTTTAAACTGATGTTCCATTTCACGCGGAGTATAAAGCGGGTTTGTATTTACTACCGTGAGTCCGGCACGCAACGCACCAAAGAATGCGATGGGAAATTGCAATAGGTTCGGCATTTGTATAGCGATGCGATCACCCCTCTTCAACCCGAGACTTTGTAAATAAGCAGCGAAGTCTCGTGACAGTTTATCAATCTCGGCAAAAGTCATCTCCTTTCCCATGTTTACAAAAGCCACCTTATCGCGATACTTCGCACAGCTTTTTTCAAAGAGATCGACCAGAGAAGAATAGTCATACAAGTTAATTTCGTGAGGGGTGCCTTTTGGGTAATGCTTAAACCACGGGAAATCCTTCATAACATCTTACGCTTTCTTAAAAAATTATTCTTCAAATTTACAGATTTCCAAAGCAAACGATTGTTTATCAGCAAATCAAATTAGATCGCAAAGATTTATAACGTTTGGGAGATGGAAGCGAAGTTTAGATGCGGAAATAATAGAAAAAGTAGTGGTATCGTTAAAAAAATAAAACCCGCCTCTCCTGGAGAAGCGGGTAGCTCTGAATAACTCATTAACCTAAACTGAGCTGCTGTAGGAGAAGGATTCGAACCTCCACGAAGCGGTTAGGCGCTGACCTGATCTTGTCCGATTTGAACGGGATCAGGGTGCATTGCTTTGTTCCGTTTACCTTCACCCCCGAGACCGGAGGGCATGTCTGCCAATTTCAACACCCTACAATATATTTGTGTGGTTGGTTGTGTGTGTGATGTCCCCGATAGCTATCGGGAACAAGTTGCTGTAGAGGGAGGGCTCGAACCTCCACGGAGCAGTTAGGTCGCCAAAGGCTGGACTTTATCCCGTTACCTCCACCCTCGAGACCGGAGGGCATGTCTGCCAAATTCCAACACCCTACAATGGGTTTGTGTGGGCTTTGAGTGTGTGTGTGATCAGTGTGTCTCGTTGTAAATTATGTAACAAAGTAACACCTAAACTGGCACTCGAATCAATAAACATTAATAATATTTGTATACTTTTCAATTTTATTTCATATTTTTGAATTAAAACTAAAACCAGTTTTATATATGGCCGAAAATTATAAAGTTGACAATGTGGATCTGAAGATTCTGGAGATTCTGATGCAGGATGCCAAGAAACCCTATACAGAAGTGGCCAAAAAAGCTTTTGTTTCGGGTGGTACAGTCCACGTGCGCATGAATAAAATGGAAGAAGCCGGTATTGTTGAAAAGACTACGCTAAAAGTAAACTATGCGAAACTCGGGTATGACATCACGGCTTTTATCGGGATCTTCCTGCAGAAGAGTGCGCTCTATGACCAGGTAATGGCAAAACTCAAAGCTATACCCGAAATCACCAGCATTCATTATACAACAGGTAACTATAGTATGTTTACCAAAATACATTGTAAAGACACCAATCACCTGAAGCAGGTGCTTCACGATAAGATCCAGCAGGTGGAAGGCATTGAACGTACCGAGACCATGATCTCTTTGGAAGAAAGTCTCGATCGCAGTTTGAATCTGACTTAGTACTTACATTGATAATAAACAAACTTACAACCTCACGACAACGCATCAACATCCCGGACTTTGCTTCGGGATTTTTTATGTAATTGATTTTGAAAGAGTTGTCGGGTATAAGTATATGGGTTTACAATTTCTATTGCGCGATAGAAAACTTCTATGGGGAAATAAACGGACGTAAGAACCTAAAAATTTCATTTTTGTTATAGCTTTGTAGGTTTATAATCAGTCTAAATAGACGAACTGAATGAGTAAAGATAATCAGGTATTAGAGGAGCTGACCTCCAAGGAATACGAGCACGGCTGGACCACCAATTTCGAGACCGATTCTGCTCCCAAAGGGTTGAACGAGGACATCATCCGGTTTATCTCTTCCAAGAAAAATGAGCCAGAGTGGTTGCTCGAGTGGCGCCTTTCGGCCTATCGCCAGTGGACGAAAATGAAAGAACCCACCTGGCCGAACGTTACCTACCCTCCTATTAATTACCAGGACGTTATTTATTACTCTGCACCCAAGCAAAAAGCTACTCCTAAAAACCTGGAGGATGTTGATCCGGAGTTGATCAAGACTTTCGAAAAGCTGGGTATATCATTAACAGAACAAAAGAGACTTACCGGTGTAGCGGTAGATGCTGTTATAGACAGCGTTTCAGTTGCTACTACCTTTAAGGAAACATTAGGCGAACTGGGAATCATTTTCTGTTCGTTCAGTGAAGCGGTACAAAAACACCCTGACCTCGTGAAGAAGTATATGGGTTCCGTTGTGCCGGTAAACGATAATTACTTTGCTGCACTTAACTCCGCTGTGTTTACAGACGGATCATTCTGCTATATTCCAAAAGGCGTTCGTTGCCCGATGGAACTCTCTACTTATTTCCGAATTAACGCAGCGAATACCGGTCAGTTTGAAAGAACGTTGATCGTGGCTGACGAAGGTTCTTACGTAAGCTACCTCGAAGGCTGTACCGCTCCTATGCGTGATGAAAATCAATTGCACGCAGCGGTAGTAGAGATATACGCGATGAAAGACGCAACGGTAAAATACTCTACCGTGCAGAACTGGTACCCGGGCGATAAAGAAGGTAAAGGTGGTATATATAACTTCGTAACAAAGCGCGGACTTTGCTTTGGCGATGGTTCTAAAATTTCGTGGACACAGGTTGAAACGGGATCGGCTATTACCTGGAAATATCCTTCGTGTATATTGAAAGGTGATAACTCGATGGGTGAGTTCTACTCGGTAGCTGTTACCAACAACTATCAGCAGGCAGATACCGGTACGAAGATGATTCATATCGGCAAGAACACGAAGTCACGTATTGTGTCCAAAGGTATATCGGCTGGTCACTCGCAAAACAGCTACCGCGGCCAGGTTCACATCATGAAACGCGCAGAAGGTGCACGCAACTTCTCACAGTGTGACTCATTGTTGATGGGTGACAAATGCGGAGCGCACACTTTCCCCTATATAGATGTTGAAAACAACTCGGCCAAGATTGAGCACGAAGCGACAACATCCAAAATTGGTGAAGACCAGATCTTCTACTGCCTGCAACGCGGTATCGATGAGGAATCTGCGGTAGCACTGATCGTAAACGGTTATGCCAAAGAAGTACTCAACCAACTCCCGATGGAGTTTGCTGTGGAAGCACAAAAGCTGCTGGCCTTAACCCTGGAAGGAAGTGTAGGATAATTATGTGTGAAGTATAAATCCTTTCACACACTCAAAGTATATAGTATATAAAGCAAAGAAGATATAGCGATGTTAACAATAAAGAATCTGCAAGCGAAGATCGGAGACAAACAAATTCTGAACGGTATCAATCTGGAAGTAAAACCTGGTGAAGTGCATGCTATCATGGGCCCGAACGGTTCAGGTAAGAGTACACTTGCATCGGTACTGGCCGGCCGTGAAGAATATGAAGTTACCGGAGGTGAAGTTGAGTTCCTCGGAAAAGATCTGCTTGAACTGGAACCGGAAGAACGTGCGCGCGAAGGTGTATTCCTCGCGTTCCAATATCCGGTGGAAATTCCAGGTGTAAGCACCATCAACTTTATGAAGACTGCGGTTAACCAGATTCGCGAACATCGCGGACAACCGGCACTGGACGCTGTATCTTTCCTCGGAGTGATGCGCGAAAAGATGAAGCTTGTAGAGATCGATCAGTCTTTATTGAACCGCTCGCTCAACGAAGGTTTCTCGGGTGGTGAGAAGAAGCGTAACGAGATCTTCCAGATGGCAATGCTTGAACCCAAGCTGGCTATACTTGATGAAACAGACTCTGGTCTTGACATCGATGCGTTGAAGATCGTTTCGAATGGTGTTAACAAACTCCGTAATAAATCAAATGCAGTGATTGTCGTAACACACTATCAGCGACTGCTGGATTATATAGTACCTGATTTCGTTCACGTGCTTTACAAAGGAAAGATCGTGAAGTCGGGCACAAAAGAATTAGCGCTGGAGCTTGAAGCAAAAGGCTATGACTGGATTAAGGATGAAGTTTCAGTAGCTTAATGCAAGGATGATGAGTGTTGCTGTATCTGAAAAAAATATCACGTCCGAGATTGCTTCCGGCATTGAAAAAAGTCTTAATGCTTCATCTGCGGATCACGCTTTGCGTAAAGAGGCACTGGAGAGTTTTCGTAACCTCGGACTTCCTCCCAACAAAGCCGAAGAGTATAAATTCACACCGATAACCCGATCGCTGGAGAAGAACTTCAACTTCGCAGTACAGAATCCGGTATCAAAAATCAATAACGTTTCTGAGTATACTATTCCCGGAGTAGAAGCCGATGTACTGGTATTTGTGAACGGAGTGTTTTCGAAAGAAGCGTCTTCAATCAAATCAACCGGACTTACTGTTCTCACTTTACAGGATGCGCTGAATACAAAAACAGAACTTGTATTAAAGCACCTTGGTAAATATGCAGATGTAAAGGCTGATGCATTTATAGCCTGGAACACGGCCGCTTTTCAGGATGGTGTATTTATACATGTCGCTGATAACACCGTGGTTGAGAAACCGGTAGTACTTCACCATATACACGATGCTGCACAAGGCCAGGTAATATCGGTTAACCGTAACCTGATTGTTGTTGGCAAGAGCAGCGAGGTGACCGTACTGGAGAAATTTGATTCCACCGGTTCTGCCAACTTCTCGAACACGGTAACAGAAGCTGTTGTAGCTGAGAATGCAGGCCTCAATCTGTACTCCATTCAAAACGACAATGGACCTCGTTATCAATTCGGTCTTACACAGATATACCAGTCTAACTTCAGTCGTGTTAATACCTATACGTTTACCCTGAGCGGTAAACTGATACGAAACAACCTGCAATTTGTATTGGATGGTGAAGGAATTGAGTCGCACATGTATGGGCTATATCTCGTAGCGAACGATACACTGGCGGATAACCATACCGTTGTAGATCACCGGAAGCCGAATTCGTTCAGCAATGAAATGTATAAAGGTATAATGGACGGCAGCTCCAAAGGCGTGTTCAACGGTAAGATCTACGTTCGTCCGAATGCACAGAAAACAAATGCCTTCCAGGCAAACCGAAATATACTGCTCACGGACAAAGCTACGGTGAATACAAAACCACAGCTCGAGATCTGGGCAGATGATGTAAAATGTTCACACGGTTGTACAACGGGCCAACTGGATGAAGAAGCACTCTTCTATCTGCAGGCACGCGGTATCAGCAAAGAAACTGCACAGGCCATGATGCTTTATGCTTTCGCAGGTGAAGTACTGGACAATGTGAAGCACCCTGTGATCAAAGAATATCTCGACAACGTAATCAGCGAAAGGTTACACAAAAACTTTTAGGTATGGTTTCCTCCTCTCCTGCTATAGCCGGTAAACTTGATATCGAATCGATCCGAAAACAATTTCCGATCCTTCACCAACAGGTTAACGGTCGCGATTTAGTATATCTTGACAACGCTGCAACGTCACAAAAGCCGCTGGTGGTGATCGATGCGTTAGTCGATTATTACAAAGGCTACAATGCCAATATACATCGCGGTATACATACGCTGGCAGAGAAGGCTACGAAAGCATACGAAGAAACCCGCCATACAGCACAGCGTTTTATCAATGCAAAGTCTGAGCAGGAGATCATCTTTACAAGAGGTGTAACCGAAGGTATAAATCTCGTAGCGTCATCGTATGGAAGAGCTTTTATAAAAGAAGGTGATGAAATTATCATTTCCGGACTTGAGCATCACTCAAACATTGTGCCGTGGCAGTTTGTATGCGAAGAGAAAAAGGCAACGCTGCAGGTAATTCCTGTAACTCCGGAAGGAGAACTTGACCTTGACATCTTTAAAAAAGTACTCTCCAACAAAACCAAAATTGTATCTATCAACCATGCTTCCAACAGTTTAGGAACGATCAACCCGGTGAAGGAAGTCATCAAACTGTCACATGAAGTTGGTGCTGTTGTTTTGATTGACGGTGCACAAGCCGGAGCCCACATCGAGATTGATGTGCAGGATATGGATTGTGATTTCTACTGCCTCTCTGCGCATAAAATGTATGGCCCTACCGGTACGGGTATACTGTACGGCAAAAAAGATATACTTGAAAAGATGCCGCCCTATCACGGTGGCGGTGAGATGATCAAGGAAGTTACTTTCGAGAAAACTACATACAACGATCTTCCCTATAAATTCGAAGCCGGCACGCCAAACATTGCCGATGTAGTTGCCTATAAATATGCTTTCGATTTTATAAACGAACTCGGCAAGGAAAATATAGCAGCGCACGAACATGAGCTGTTAACCTACGCTACCGAGCGCGTTTCAAAACTGAAATCGGTGAAGCTTGTCGGTACTGCCAAAAACAAAGTTGGTGTTTTAGCTTTCACAGTTGAAGGCATTCACCACTTCGATATAGGCCAGATGCTGGATGCACGTGGTATCGCGGTGCGCACCGGACACCATTGCACACAACCCCTCATGACGTGCTACGGCATTGAAGGAACTGTAAGGGCTTCTTTTGCGGTTTATAATACAAAGAAAGAAGTTGATCAGCTCGTGGAAGGACTCGAGCGCGTTATTAACTTCATGAAGTAAACGATGACGATCAATCAGATACAAGACGAGATCATAAGTGAGTTTTCGCTGCTGGATGGTGACATGGAAATGACGGTCTTCTACATTATGGAGCTGGGCCAGAAATTACCTGTGATGCCTGAAAATGATAAAACAGAAGATAACGTTGTAAAGGGATGCCAGTCGAAAGTATGGTTAACCGGCAAACTGGACGACAACAAGCTATACTTTACAGCCGACAGCAACACCGCGATAACAAAAGGATTGGTAAGTCTTCTGGTGCGTATCTTTAACGGCCAGACACCGGATGCGATTCTGAATGCCGATCTTTACTTCATGAACAAGATCGGAATGGAACGATTCATCGGCACGCAGCGTTCGAATGGTTTTGCAGCCATGATCAAACAAATGAAATTGTATGCGCTTGCTTTTAAAACCAAAATGGAAGTTAAGTCATGAGTGAGCAGGTTGAAAATCTGAACGTATCGCAAACCACAATTCCCGAGCTTCGGGATAAAGTGATACAAGCCATTAAAACGGTTTACGATCCTGAAATTCCGGTAGATGTATACGAGTTAGGCCTGATTTACGAGATCAACATCTACCCGGTGAACAATGTATACATCCAGATGACGCTTACTTCGCCTTCTTGCCCTTCCGCTGAAGTGATTCCCGGAGAAGTCGAGCAAAAAATAAAAGCCATTGAAGGCATCAACGATGTGAAAGTCGAGATTACCTTTGATCCACCCTACTCGCAGGACATGATGAGTGAAGCTGCAAAACTTGAACTAGGATTTCTATAATTTGTTATACTATCAGATTTAACTGTCAATAAAACTATGTATCCCGAACAATTAGTAGCACCCATGCGCACCGACCTGACGAGCGCTGGATTTGCTGAACTAAAAACTTCTGACGAAGTAGATAGCTACCTTCAAAACAAGAAAGGAACAATCCTGCTGGTGATAAACTCAGTTTGTGGTTGTGCTGCCGGAGCTGCAAGACCAGGCGTTAAGTGGGCGTTGCAGTCATCTCCTAAAAAACCAGATAACCTGGCTACTGTATTTGCCGGTGTTGATAAAGAAGCGGTTTCAAAAGCAAGAGAATATACGCTGCCTTACCCGCCATCATCTCCAGCTATAGCCTTGTTTAAAGATGGCGAGCTGGTACACTTCGTAGAGCGCCACCACATCGAAGGCAGAAATGCTCAGATGATCGGCCAGCACCTGGTGGAAGTATTCGATGAATATTGCTAATAAAAACAAAAGCGGGTTTCAAGCCCGCTTTTTGTTTCAAGTATATTTAGGGAGTGATCAGTTGATCACTCCTTTTTTGTTTCCGTTCACATCGAGCTCGATGATTTCGTAACCCAAACGTTTCAGTCCGGGGAGTATCGCAGCCTTATCGCCTACCAGCAGTATATTCATTTTGGAAGTATCGATCCACTGAGTCGCGAGTTTATTCAGCTCATCTTTCGTAATGGTGCTTACGATTTTGCTTTGCTGCTCTACAAAGTTACCCGGCAAATTATAGCGCAGAATGTTCGCGATGAAAGCAGTTTTCTGGAAACCAGTTTCATAACGTAAAGCATCACGCTGGCCAATCGCACTTCGCATGAACAGAAGTTCGCTGTCTTGTATCCCGCTCTTCGCATATGTGTTTAACTCTTTCAATACTTCCACCAATGCACTGTCGGTAGCAGCTGCTTTTATACCGGCACTGAATACAAACTCACCGCTATATTTATCACCGCTAAAGCCGGAGCGTGCTCCGTAAGTCCAGCCTTTGTCTTCGCGCAGGTTCAGGTTTATGCGGCTGTTAAAGGCACCACCTAAAGCGTAGTTCATCAAACCTGTTTTATAGTATTCACCGGTAGCATCATATTTTAATCCGGTAACATAGCCTACACGAAATTCCGTCTGCGCAGCTTTCGGTACATCTACTATATAAATACGAGTCTTGTCGATAGCAGGAGCCTTTGCAGGCGTAGCAAGTTTTACATCTTTAGCAGGAAGTTTCTTGAGGAAATCGAGTTTGGTGAGGATTGTTGCCTGCTTCACATCGCCCACTACCACCACATCCACACCGGTTGATGTGATATAGTTGTTATAGTAGTCTTCAACATCTTTAAGTGTTAAATTCTTAACGGTATACTCGGACCCCACATCATTCAAGCCCAGGATGTTATCACTGCCATAGTTAAGCTTGGTATATAGCTCGCTGGCAATAATTGCAGGCTGCGATTTACGTTGCTTGAAACCTTCGATCGTCTGCTTCTGAATGCGCGCAAAAGCTTCCGGTGTAAACTTCGGACGCAGCATACGCTCTTCCAGCAACACAAGCGTTTTGTCGAGGTTCTTCGTTAAAGATTGAACGTTGAAGGTTATTCCATCGAGACTGCTGGTAACATTTATCGAGCTTCCCAGTTTTTGCAGTTCTGCCTGAAGTTGTTCCGCTGAATATGTCTTGGTATCTTCGTTCATCATCGAAGCAAAGATTCTTGGCAAACCTGCCTTCGAAGTATCCTTCGCCATCAATAGATGTCCACCGGGAACAGTAACGGATAAGGTAACGATTGGTAATTCTTTACTTTCGGTTCCAATCACGCGTATACCTTTATCAATGTCTTTGCGCCAGAAGCCCGGTACTTTTACCACCGGGTTTGGACCGTTACCTGGTAATTTTGTACGATCAAAACTATCAGTCGGCTTGGTATATTTCAACCCGTTATAGCCATAGTCTGGTGCTTTGTAACCATCCTTATTCACGGTATAGTTTTCAGGCGCTACGATATTGCTTTCGTTGCCTTTGGTAACAACGCTCAGTATCACAGACGACTTTCCTTTTATATAGGTATTGTATACCCGCATCACGTCTGCCTTGGTAACTTTGTTATAGGCTTCGAGTTCTTTACCGATCCGGTTCGGGTTGCCGGTAAATGTCTGGTAAGCCGCCAGTTGTGATACTTTACCGGATACACTTTGCAAGCTATAGATCAACTGAGCCTGAACGCTTCCTTTAAACTTCTCGATGTCTTCATCGGTAACACCACGTGTTTCAAAAGCTTTTATAGCGTTGTCGATAAGTTTCTTTGATTCAGCAAGCGATACATTCGGGGCTGGTGTAAGATTGAGTCGGAACTCACCCGCCAGTTCGGTTGTGCTATTGAACGCAACAGCATTCAACGCCTTTTGATCTTTTACGATCTGCTGGTAGAATATAGAGTTCTTCCCTTGCCCTAAAATTTCCGCGAGACAATCCAATGCCGGTTCGTCCGGATGATAGCTTGGTACGGTTGGGTATGTAATAACAAGTTGTGGCAGACGCGCGTAGTTATCGACCAACGTTGCATAGCGATCGCTGCTAACTACCGGTGCAGGCAGTTTCATATTCTGTACTTCCGGCCCCTTCGGTATAGAACCGAAGTATTTTTCGGCAAGCTTTACTACATCGGCAGCTTTTACATCACCGCCTACCGTTACCGTTGCATTGTTCGGTCCGTACCAGCGGAGAAAGAAATTCTTCAGGTCATTTACGTTAACACGATTCAGATCTTCAATGTAGCCGATCGTTAACCACGAGTAAGGATGACCATATGGGTATAGATTGCGCGCAATGGTCTCGCCTACTAATCCATACGGACGGTTATCATAATTTTGTCCGCGTTCGTTCTTTACTGTCGCGCGCTGTATCTCGAATTTTTTCTGCGTAACAGCATCGAGTAAAAAGCCCATGCGATCCGCTTCAAGCCACAGCATTTTTTCAAGCTGATTGCTCGGAACGGTTTCGAAATAATTGGTGCGATCGCGGTTCGTAGTTCCGTTCAATGTTCCGCCTGATTCAGTTACGATCTTAAAGTGTTGCTCATCACCAACGTTATCACTTCCCTGAAACATCATGTGTTCAAAGAAGTGCGCGAAGCCCGACTTACCAATTTCTTCACG
The DNA here is from genome assembly GCA_966211525.1 of uncultured Chitinophaga sp. Classification (GTDB taxonomy): domain Bacteria; phylum Bacteroidota; class Bacteroidia; order Cytophagales; family Cyclobacteriaceae; genus Ohtaekwangia. The sequence continues at coordinate 25,605 of CBIHOZ010000004.1, forward strand.
CGCAGATCCTACGTGATACGTTACATCAACATGCACAATCGGATCGCTGTGATCTTCATGTACAATTACCGTAAGCCCATTGGGCAATACATACTTTTCATAGGGAATAACAACCTGGTCTCCCTTCTGCTCAACTTTTTCAACGAGCTTGGCCTGCGCCATCAATAGCTGCGGTGCCAGCGCCAATGCCAGGACTAACAGTTTCTTCATAAATACCTTTTCAGATTTGGGTTAGTTAACTATATATGAGTTATTTACAGTGTTGCAAGTACACTAAAATCCAACCCCGAAAGAATTGATTTCTGACGAGCGCTATATAGGGGAAGCCAATGGTATATTTTAAGCGAGACCGCTTTCCAGGATGAGTCGGGTTTCTTCCAGGTCAAGTTCGTACTCGATTCTCCGAAGTACTTCATCGCTGATGGCACCTTCTCTACGCATGCGAATAAGGTCTGCACGCTCTTTATGTAACAGCTCCTGCTGAAGCCTGTGGAATTCTCGAATCTGTTCTTCGTTGAGGCGCTGTTCAGTCTCATCTTTCCGCAATCGCTGAATGCGGATCTCATACTTCGTTTTGATCTGGTTCAACACTTCATCACTTAACGTGAGCGCATAATTCTCTTCGATGTGTTCAATCACAGAAGAAGCCAGTACCAGACGCGCACGTTGTTCGTCCTGGTGATCTTTACCATCGGATTGTATACCCAGCCAGTTGATCAACGGACGAAGCGTTAGTCCTTGTAACACAAGCGTTGAGAAGATAACACTGAAGGTAAGGAAAATGATAAGGTTCCGATGTGGAAACGGAGTGGACCCGTTCACGGTGAGTGGCAATGCCAATGCAGCAGCCAGTGACACAACACCCCGCATACCCGACCATGCTACAATGGTGGTGAGTTTAATGTCGGTGTCGGGCTCTCGCTCGCGAATGCGTTTGCTGAGCCAGCGCGGTATATATGTTCCGGGATATACCCATATAATACGACCGATGATTACTGCTACACTAATGATAAAAGCATACTTCCATGCCCAGACAGAATTAGCACCGATGTTCTTAACAATCTCGGGGAGTTGTAATCCTATCAGAATGAAGATGACGCCATTCAAAATAAAGAGTACCGTGTTCCATGAACCATATGCCTGCAAGCGTGTCTGCTGAGAAAAGACTTCACTCGAAGCCCAGCTCACATATAAACCTGCAACAACCACCGCGAGTACACCGGAAAGATGCATGGACTCTGCTCCTAAATATGCAACAAAGGGTGCCAGGAATGTAAGCGTTGTATCGGTGGTAGGATTGTGAGGCGTAAATTTATGTATCCACTTAAAGACTAAACCTACAACCAAACCCAGCACTATACCGCCGGTGGCAACCACAACGAACTGAATACCCGCACTCCACAAATTGAACGCCCCGGTTGCTACGGCTGCAACGGCATATCTATACGCAATCAGACCGGTAGCATCATTTACAAGACTTTCACCTTCAAGGATAGTAATAACGCGTTTAGGTACACTTAAACCTTTGGTCGCTGCTGTAGCGGCTACGGCATCGGGTGGAGAGATTATCGCACCGAGTACAAAAGACTCTGCCCAATCGAAACCCGGAATAACCATGTGTGCTACCCATGCTACTGCACAGGTAGTAAAGATCACACATCCTATAGCAAGTAATGTTATCGGTCGCTTGGCCGCACGGAAGTCGGGCCATGATGTATTCCAGGCAGCCGAGTATAATACGGGCGGAAGGAAGACCAGGAAAACAACTTCAGGATCAAGAGAAATAGAAGGCATCCCCGGAATCATCCCAATGACAATACCGGCTATTACCAGGAGAATAGGATATGGTACTCTGATCTTATCCGTTACCTCTGCCAACGCAGTGACTACGGCAAGCAGAATTATAACTGTAGCTATATTTTGCATGCAGCGGGGTTAGTAAAAAAAACAGAATGTCGAACTCAGTAACTGAATTTCAGGAGGAACTCCTCCAGTTCTTCCTTCAACGATCTGTTGTTTGCAACCCCCAATATATCATTTACCTGCTGATTTACCTTAACATTCAGCTCGTGTAAACGAAGATGCTGGTTGATAAAAATAAATTCCAGCGGAGGGATCAGTTCTTTCAGCGCATCGAGTATATCGATTACTTTCAGATTGCGGTCCACCAGATTGTAGGTGCCATTGGCAAGTTGTGCCGTTAACAGGTTGGCAAGTGCATTTGCCAGCATATCGATGTGTATGAACGTGCGTGATTGTTTGCCATCACCCTGTATGGTAATCAGTTTCATGAAGTTTGCTTCGAAGGCAAATTTATTGATAACGGCATCGAAGCGCATGCTGCGGCTATAGCCATACACATTACCACAACGCATGATATAGGTATCAATCTTGTCAGAAAGTCTTCTTACATGTTCTTCTCCACGCAGCTTGGAGATGGCGTATAGTGTTTGTGGATCCGGGGCGGTCAATTCATCAGCCGCTTCTTTGGATGAACCATAAACACCTGTACTGCTGGTATATATAAATCGTTTAACGTTGCTTTCCTCTACGGCATATACAAGCTCGGCCGTGCCCCAGTGGTTTACCTGTTCGATGGAATGCGCATCAGCATTCGCGAAAGGAGTCGTTACTTTTGCAGCGAGGTGATATACTACATCTACGCCTTTCAAAACTTTACGGAGTGCCCGCGTATCCAGCAGTTCGCCCTTTACAAAAGTTATCTTCGCGTGCTTCTGCAGGCGCAGCCCGAGAAACATATTATAGTTAGGACGACTCAGGTTATCGTATACAATTACTTGATCTACTTCTGGTTTTGCAATCAGCGCACTGATCAACTCAGTGCCTATATATCCGGCACCTCCGGTAACTAATACTTTCATGATGGGGTTGAGATACTACTTGTTGATTAAATCTGTATGCAGGCCGCATTCTACTTTGTTCATACCGAACCAGCGTGCTTCACGCTCCTGCATTTCGGGGTCTAATTTACGGGTGCAAGGTTCACATCCTATACTGATGTATCCTTTTTCTTCCAGCGGGTGCTTGGGTAAATTATACTCCTTCTGATACTGCCAGATCATCTTGGCGTTCCAGTCGAGCATCGGGTGAAAGCGTATACATCCGTGCTTGGCGGGTTGTTCTACTTTCATCGCGGCACGCACAGCACTCTGGTCGGCACGTACCCCATTGATCCATATATCATGCGAAAGCAGTATGGCATCCGTTGGCTGGGTTTTATTCAGGTAGCAGCAATGATCAGGATCGGAAGTGAAGAGCAAGCGTCCTTCTGCATCACGCTGCATAAACTTGGGCACATCGGATTTAAGGTCGACTATATTTAGTCCAAAAGCATTGCCTATATAGTCACGGAACTGCACCGTTTCCGGGAAGTGAAATCCTGTATTGATGAAATATACCGGTATAGATTTATCGATACGACTCAGTATATGTAGCAATACCAGACTGTGCGACTGAAACGATGAAGTCGTGAACAGCTTCTTGTCTTCCGCTTTGTAAGCTTCGAGCTTGGCCTTTATTTCTTCGAATTTCACTGCAATTCAACCATTAAGTAAAACACTCTAACTAGCTAATAATCAAAATAAAGATAAAGTTTTGTTGAATTATTGCTTTATCGTTGTATATTAGCATTGTTCAATCCTAAACCTCAATAATTTTGAATCCGAAATATCGCATACTTTTAGCAGTATTACTCACGATACTTGCATTTTGCGGTCAGACTGTGTTTGGGCAAACCCAAAATGATCAGCAAATAGTTCATGTCAATCACAAATCTGTTCAGGTTTCATCCGACTTCAACGGACCGAATGGTTGTAAGGATGATACCGGACCAGTATACAGTTTCAATCTCTAAATATACTTCACGGTATATTTCCTGGTAGCTAATCTATATACCCGCAAAGGTATATATCAACACCTTATTGTAAACAACTTCACGTAGCAGTATAGCAACTGTTTATACTCTTCGGTGTTCTTGTATTGCCTTCTTACTTCTTACTCCTGACTTCTTAATTCTTTTCTTTTGAGAAGCCCGCAGTACTCCTTCCCTACCTGCCTCATCTGGATAAAAAAAATCAGTCTGAACCTTTTAATGCCAATCCTGTTTACCTTTATGACATGAAGATAAAGGTATCGCGTAAGGAACATTTTAATGCTGCCCACAGACTTTTTAACCCGGAGTGGTCGCCCGAAAAGAATCAGGAAGTATTCGGCAAGTGCAGCAATCCTAATTTTCATGGCCATAACTACGAAGTAATTGTAAGTGTGATCGGAGAACCAGACCCTGCTACGGGCTATGTGTATGATATGAAAGTGCTGAGCGACCTGGTAAAGCAACATGTGCTGAACAAGTTTGATCACCGTAACCTGAATCTGGATTCAGAATATTTTAAAGAACTTAACCCGACTGCTGAAAATATCGCCATCATTATCTGGAGAATACTACGGCAGCATATTGACTCTAAATTTGAATTGAAAATTACTTTGTATGAGACAGAAAGGAATTTCGTTGAATATCCAGCCAGCTGATGGTGACGAGGATCTCTCGGATGATCACGTAGGTACATCTGCAGAAACTCCGATGCGTGCCGATGCTTTCGACCTGGACGATGAGGAGAAGATCGAGCGCATTGAAAAACACTTTCGTGAAATCATGATGATCCTCGGTCTTGACCTGACAGACGATAGTCTCAACGGAACTCCGCGCAGAGTAGCCAAGATGTATGTGAAGGAAGTGTTCAGCGGATTGAACCCGAAGAATCGTCCGCATCCCCGGCTCTTTGAGAATAAGTATAATTATGATCAGATGCTGGTGGAGAAAGACATTACGTTCTACTCGCACTGCGAACATCACTTTGTACCTATATATGGTAAAGCACATGTAGCATACTTCTCGAGTGGTAAAGTAATTGGTTTATCAAAGATCAATCGCATTGTACAATACTTCTCGAAACGCCCGCAGGTACAAGAGCGATTAACTGTACAGATTGGTAAAGAAATGCAGCGCGTGTTGCAGACAGAAGATATAGGGGTAGTGATCGATGCCAACCACATGTGTGTAGCGTCACGCGGTGTTGGTGATACAAATAGCAAAACCGGTACTGCTTATTTCTCAGGAAAATTCAATGACGAAAATATTAAACGCGAGTTCTTAAACTACATAAATAGCAAATAGAGGCCCGAAAGGGCCTTTTTTGTTGTGTGTTACCAGATACGTGTTGTACCGGATTATTAAGGTATTGTGTCTAACGAATAGTATTAATGGTTAATTTGGTTGTACATAAAAATAAGTTGTTAAACCCCAGACCCCCATTACTATGTCATTTGAACAAGACATCCAACAGGAGGACTTTCAGAACGAGTATCAGAAAGCCTTATTGAACATGCTCTTCACCAATTACTACATGGTGGACAAGATGAATGGCGTATTCAAAAAACACGACATTACACGTCAGCAGTACAACGTAATGAGAATCCTTAGAGGCCAGTTACCGGGTCACGCATCCATCAATCTTATCAAGGATCGTATGCTTGATAAGATGTCAGATGCATCACGGATCGTTGAACGTCTGCGTGTTAAAGGTTTTGTTACGCGCGAGTTCTGCGAGAAGGACAAACGAAGCGTTGAAGTGCGAATCACACAAACGGGCCTTGCAGTTCTGGACAAGATGCAAGCAGAGGTGAATGCCTTCGAGGACATTTTGCATAATCTTACAGAAGATGAAACCCACACTTTAAACCACTTGTTAGACAAAGTCAGAGGCTCCGATAAAGTAAAGCAAACGACTACGAAGCAAACGCTAGAGGCGGAAACTTCTTCGCGATAAAAAAGTTTACTACTTTAGCATCGCTTTAAATTTAAACTCTTATGGTATTCGATTTAGAAATGATCAAGGCTTTGTATGCTAAGATGCCCGCACGCATAGCCAAAGCCCGAAAAGTTGTTAACCGTCCTCTTACGTTGTCTGAAAAAATATTGTACGCTCACCTCCACGAAGATCAAAAGCTGGAGAACTTTGGCCGTGGAAAGTCTTATGTAGATTTCGCTCCTGACCGTGTAGCTATGCAGGATGCCACTGCACAGATGGCATTATTACAATTTATGTCTGCCGGCAGACCGAAGGTAGCGGTACCATCTACAGTACATTGCGACCACTTGATCGTTGCTAAAACTGGTGCACAGGAAGATTTAGTAAATGCGAATGCAGAAAGTAAAGAGGTATATGATTTCCTTGCCTCTGTATCTAATAAATATGGTATCGGCTTCTGGAAGCCAGGAGCCGGTATCATTCACCAGGTTGTGTTAGAGAACTACGCCTTCCCCGGTGGTATGATGATCGGTACTGATTCTCACACGGTAAATGCCGGTGGTCTTGGTATGATCGCTATTGGTGTAGGTGGTGCTGATGCCGTTGATGTAATGTCAGGCATGGCGTGGGAATTGAAGTTCCCTAAACTTATCGGTGTAAAACTTACTGGTAAATTAAATGGCTGGGCTTCTGCTAAAGATGTTATTCTGAAAGTAGCAGGTATACTTACCGTTAAAGGTGGAACTGGTGCTATTGTTGAATACTTCGGTGAAGGCGCTGAGTCATTAAGCTGTACTGGTAAAGGTACCATTTGTAACATGGGTGCTGAAGTAGGTGCTACTACTTCTACATTTGGTTATGATGAGTCGATGGAACGTTATCTTGAATCTACCGGCCGCGCTGAAGTTGCCAAACTTGCCAACGCCGTTAAAGAACATCTCAACGCTGACCCTGAAGTATATGCAGATCCTGAACAATACTTCGATCAGGTAGTTGAAATTAATCTCTCTGAGCTTGAGCCACACCTGAATGGTCCGTTCACTCCAGACCTGGCTACTCCTATATCTAAGATTAAAGAAGAAGCTGCCAAGAATGGCTGGCCTACTACTGTTGAAGTAGGATTGATCGGTTCATGTACTAACTCTTCTTACGAAGATATATCCCGCGCAGCCAGTCTCGCTAAACAGGTTGCAGAAAAAGGACTAAAGACGAAAGCAGAATTTACCATCACGCCAGGTTCAGAGCTTGTGCGCTATACGATCGAGCGCGATGGCTTTATCGATACATTTGATCAGATCGGTGCAAAAGTATTTGCAAATGCATGCGGACCTTGTATCGGTATGTGGAGCCGTGTTGGTGCTGAGAAGAAAGAGAAGAACACCATTGTTCACTCCTTCAACCGTAACTTCCAGTCACGTAACGATGGCAACCCAAATACGTATGCATTCGTGGCTTCGCCTGAACTGGTAACAGCACTTGCTATAGCAGGTGATCTTACTTTCAACCCAACTACCGATTACCTTACCAACGAACGTGGTGAACAAGTGAAGCTTGACCCTCCTACCGGAGATGAACTTCCTACTAAAGGTTTTGATGTTGAAGATCCAGGATTCCAGGCACCTGCTAAAGATGGCAGCAAAGTATCGGTAAAAGTAAATCCGGTATCAGATCGTCTGCAGTTACTTGATCCATTCAAACCTTGGGAAGGTAAAGATCTGACAGGTCTTCGTTTACTCCTGAAAGCGAAAGGTAAATGTACTACCGACCACATCTCGATGGCGGGTAAATGGTTAAAGTACCGCGGTCACCTCGACAACATTTCGAACAACTTGTTGATCGGTGCAACCAACGCTTTCAATGAAAAGATCAACAGTGTAAAGAACGGTCTTACAGCAGAGTACGATGAAGTACCAAAAGTACAACGTGCCTATAAAGCAGAAGGTATAGGATCAATCGTAGTAGGTGATGAAAACTACGGAGAAGGTTCATCACGCGAACACGCAGCGATGGAACCACGTCACCTTGGCGTGCGCGCTATACTTGTAAAATCATTTGCACGTATTCACGAAACAAACCTGAAGAAGCAAGGTATGCTTGCGCTTACGTTCGCGAACAAAGAAGACTATAACAAAATACAGGAAGACGATACATTCGATATCATCGGATTAACATCGTTCGCACCTGATAAACCACTCACCCTGGCAATTCACCATGCAGATGGTTCTGAAGATAGCATCGTAGTAAATCATACTTACAATGCCAACCAGATCGAGTGGTTCAAAGCTGGTTCAGCTCTTAACCTGATGGCGAAGAAATTTGCCGATGAGAAGAAGCAACAGCCGGCAACTGCAAAGGCAGCACCTGCGAAAAGCACAGCTGTTAAAACAGCTCCGGCGAAGAGCATGACTTCTGCTCCCGCTGTAAAAACTATCAGCAAAATAATTGAAGCTGGTAAGAAAGCTCCTGCCAAGAAAACCGGAGCGAAGAAAGCAGCTCCTGCTAAATCTGCTACCAAAGCAGTTTCAAAGAGCGCTCCTAAAAAGGCAGCAAAGAAAACTACAGCGAAGAAAGCAGCTCCTAAAAAAGCAGCAAAGAAAACTGTAGCGAAAAAAGCAGCTCCTAAAAAGGTAACAAAGAAACCGGTTAAGAAAGTAGTTGCTAAAAAAGCAGCGAAGAAGCCGGTGAAAAAAGTAACGGCTACCGCTAAGAAGGCCGCGAAAAAATTACCGAAGAAGGCTGTAAAGAAAGTAGCTAAAAAGAAAAAATAGAAAGCTGAAAGCCCCGCTCCTGCGGGGCTTTTTCATTTATAGTGCTTGGTATATTTATAGTCCGCAGTGTCAGATTAAATCGTTAGCTTCGGGCAAAAATTATATCATCCTGTGCAGTACGATGTTATTGTAATCGGAGGCGGAGCTGTCGGGCTCGCCACAGCTTTACAGCTAATCAACCGGAATCCCCAGTTAAAAGTAGTAGTTCTTGAAAAAGAGAATGTAGTCGCCAATCACCAGACTGGTAATAACAGCAATGTAATTCACTCCGGTATATATTATAAACCCGGCAGCCTCAAAGCCAGGAATTGCATCCACGGCTATAACCTCCTCCTCGATTTCTGCAAGCAGTATGATGTACCACACAACATCTGCGGTAAAGTAATTGTAGCTACAGCCGAGAATGAATTGCCTTTGTTGAAGAATATATTTGATCGCGGTCAGCAAAACGGATTGCAAAACTTAAAGATGCTCAATGCATCGGAGCTCAGGGAGTATGAACCACATGTTGCCGGTATAGCGGGTATACATGTTCCTCAAACCGGTATTGTTGATTATCGCGTTGTAGCGGAGAAGTATGCTGAGGTGTTCCGTCAAAAAGGTGGAGAAATAAAACTCGGTGAGAAAGTAGTTGACATACGCTTCAGTAACAACAAAGTAGAAGTCATTACACCCAAAGCAACCTATAGCAGTAAACTTGTTGTAAACTGTGCCGGACTATATTCCGACAAGATCGCGCGGTTAACATCGCAGAACGTGAATGTAAAGATTATACCGTTCCGTGGTGAATACTATAAATTGAAGAAAGAGAAAGAGTACCTGGTAAAGACGTTGATATACCCTGTGCCGGATCCAAACTTCCCGTTCCTCGGTGTACATTTTACCACGATGGTCGGTGGCGGTGTTGAGTGTGGACCAAATGCAGTACTTGCCTTTAAACGTGAAGGATATAAAAAGTCAGATATAAATCTGGCAGAACTTGGTGAGACCTTGGCGTGGCCGGGCTTCCGGAAAGTTGTAGCCAAGTATTGGCGCACCGGTGTCGGTGAGATGTACCGCTCCTACTCGAAGGCTGCATTTACGGAAGCACTTCAGAAATTATTACCGGAGATAAAAGAAGAAGACCTGATTCAAGGCGGTGCTGGTGTACGCGCGCAAGCTTGCGACCGAACCGGTGGACTGCTGGATGACTTCATGATCCTCGAAGAGAAACTGGCTATTAACGTATGCAATGCTCCATCACCTGCGGCTACATCTTCGCTTTCTATCGGTGAAACGGTGGCGGAGCTGGTGAAGAAGAGATTGTAGTCTTTTGTTTCCCGCAGAAGACGCGGATTTACGCAGACATTTTTTCGAAAACAGTTACGATAGAGTTACACTTCTACAACTCTACGTTCTCCTATATATATACTTTTCAAAAAACTCTGCGGCTCTTTCTGCGAAAATCTGTGTAAATCTGCGGCACATGATTTTTGTTTCCAGCAGAGGACGCAGATTTACACAGATGCTTTTTGAAAACAATTCTATCCAACCTCTAAGTTTCCCTTTTCTGCGAGAATCTGCGAAAATCTGTGGGCCAAAAAAAAGCGAAGAGAAAACTCCCTTCGCTTAAATATACTATATCTCTGCCCGGTGATCTAAACATCAAACTCAATCGTATCACCAGGATTAAACGTGCCTGAAGACTTTCCATCTTCAGCACTTCCCGACTTATTTACTTCTTCCCTTTGCCCTTGCCCTTTTTGGCTGGAGCCTTCACCACTTTCTTGGCGGGCGCTTTCTTGGCCACCTTTTTCACCGAAGAGGGCTTGCTGCTCGACTTGGATTTTTTTGGTGGGCTCACTTTTTTGCTGGTGGCTTGGGGCTTGTCCTTTGACTTCGCCTTGACCGGTGCCTGCTTTTTGGGGCTCGCCGAAGAGACTGACTTGTCCGTCTTCTTCGACTTCGGGTTCAGGTTCGAACTCAATTTTTTTTTTGACGACTGATCCGCGTCAGTAGTCTCCGTCAATACACTCTCATCGTCACCTTCTTCAAGACCTGTTTCTTCTTCCTGAACCAGTTTCACTTTCGATACCTTGTACTGGGAAAGTTTGTTGCCGACAGCTTTCCAACCTTTCACATCGACAACTTCTTCCAGGTTAATAACTTCAGTTACTTTCGGTTTATCTTTTGCCTTCACAACTTCAGCTTCGATCTCCGGAGTTTCAGAAGTAGTTACCGCTACAAGTCTCGAACCTATACCTTCGGATATAAATCCAAATTCTTTATCTAATGTAGTAGTCTCGATCACGAAACGCTTCGCCATATACTGCTTGCTTTCGCCATCGACATATACTGCCGAGATTACTTTTTCAGCATTGAACTTTTCAACGTGTAAAGTCTTCTCCGGATCGAAACGATTGGTCAGTTCATAGTTCGTAATCTTGTACGAACCATTGCGATTGAAGGTAATGATCTTATCATCCACATCGAACTTACCGATATAGCGACCGCGCTTATCTTTATTCAGACGACCTGCATCTGCATCAAACCACAGATCAAGTTTACTCAACGTAGAACCACCTGCTTTGAGGAAATCAACCTTACGAACCGGGTACGGTGTAAGTATATTTCCCTTTGAGCTTCTGCCTTTTACTTCGAGTTCGGCAAAGTCGTATGTAAAGACTTTTTTACGTGCTGTACTTGACTGCGACAGTTTCACTTCTACCTGTTCAGCTTCACCGTTCGGGTTACCGCTCACATATAGTATACGTGAATTCGGATTGCCTTGTGTGATATCATACTCCTTGTCGCGGGTTACGCCTGGCAGACTGAAACGTTTCGAGAAGCTCTTCCCCCCTTTTCCATCGGCATAGATCACGTTATATACCATGCGGTCGTCACCTTTCTTCCAGATGCCTACGTATAGTATATCCTTACCCATGAACACTTTCTCCTGGATACGCGATACTCTTACCTTACCATCTTTGCGGACCACGATAACATCATCCAGGTCGGAGCAATCACAGATATACTCGTCTTTCTTCAAGCTATATCCCACAAAACCATCGGCACGGTTTACATATAGCTTTTGATTGTTCGCGATAACTTCAACCGCAGTAACAGACTGGAAGCTCTTGATTTCAGTTTTACGTTCGCGGCCTTTACCATATTTCTCCAGCAATCTCTGGAAATACGATATAGCATATTCAACAAGATTCTTGAGATGATGCTCGGTTTCTTTCAGCTCTTTCTGAAGATCGCGCAACATCTCATCAGCCTTGAATGAGTCGAACTTCGAAATACGTTTGATGCGGATCTCCGTCAATCGTACTATATCATCGGTAGTGATCTCGCGATAGAATTTCTTTTTGTGTGGCTTAAGACCTTTATCGATTGTCTCAATTACTTCTTCCCAGCTTTCGGCTTCTTCAATGTCACGGTAGATACGGTTCTCAATGAAGATCTTCTCCAATGACGAGAACAATATCTTCTCCATCAACTCCTGGCGTTTGATCTCGAGTTCCTGTTTCAGCAACTGAACCGTTTGATCTGTATTATGCTTCAGGATCTGGTTAACCGGCATGAACTTCGGCTTGTCATCCACGATCACGCACGCGTTCGGGGAGATCGAGATCTCACAATCCGTAAAAGCATACAACGCATCAATGGCAACCTCCGGAGATTGTCCCGGTTGAAGCTGCAATTGAATCTCTATATTTTGAGCCGTGTTGTCAATTACCTGTTTTACTTTGATCTGCCCCTTCTCACTCGCTTTTACAATCGACTCCATCAGAGACGTTGTGGTGGTAGAGAACGGTATGTCGCGGATAACCAGCGTTTTCTTATCAAGCACTTCAATGCGCGCTCTTACTTTGATCTTTCCACCGCGCATCCCCTGGTTATAGTCTGTAAAGTCAGCTATACCTCCGGTTGGGAAGTCAGGGTATATTTTAGGATTCTTTCCTTTCAAGACGTCGATCGATGCCTTGATGAGTTCTATAAAGTTGTGCGGAAGAATTTTAGTAGAAAGACCTACCGCGATCCCCTCCACTCCCTGCGATAACAACAGCGGGAATTTTACAGGAAGCGTAACCGGTTCTTTCTTACGACCATCATACGAAAGTTGCCATGTTGTAGTCTGCGGATTATATACTACATCGAGCGCGAACTTGGAAAGACGTGCTTCTATATAACGCGGAGCTGCGGCACCATCCCCTGTGCGTACATCGCCCCAGTTACCCTGTGTTTCAATGAGCAGGTCTTTCTGCCCTATATTTACAATGGCTTCACCGATAGAAGCATCACCGTGCGGGTGATACTGCATGGTGTTACCAATCACGTTTGCTACTTTATTGAAACGGCCATCGTCCATTTCCTTCAGCGAATGCATGATCCTGCGCTGCACGGGTTTGAACCCGTCTTCGAGACGCGGAACTGCGCGTTCAAGAATTACATAGGATGCATAGTCCAGGAACCAACTCTGGTATAAACCATCAATCGCAACGGAGTGGATAACATCTTCTCCTCCACCGGCACCGTTGTTGTTTTCTTCGTTTGATTCGTTGTCCTCGTTTGCTTTCGGGTTTTCTTTCTTACTCATGACCGATTAAAAAATATAAACTTCAAAAATGCTGTTTGTCTTGTTTCAGGATTTTGCTTCACGCTATCCTGCATCTGTATATACTAGGCTTCTACTTCCTCTTCTTCAGTCTTCTCGGCACTTGCTTCCACCTTGTCAAGTTCAATGCGCAGGTTTTCAATGATGAAGTCCTGGCGCGTTGGTGTGTTCTTGCCCATGTAGAATTCAAGTATCTTCTGCAGGTGACTGTCTTTATGAAGCAGCACCGGCTGGAGGCGAATGTTCTCTCCGATAAACTTACCGAACTCGTCTGGTGAAATCTCTCCCAAACCTTTGAAGCGTGTGATCTCCGGTTTAGCTCCAAGCTTTCTCATCGCAGCCTGTTTCTCTTCTTCGCTATAGCAGTATATAGTTTCCTTTTTATTCCGCACGCGGAAGAGTGGAGTTTCGAGTATAAATACGTGACCGGCTTTTACCAGGTCAGGGAAGAACTGCAGGAAGAAAGTCATCAGCAGCAGACGAATGTGCATACCATCCACATCGGCATCGGTAGAGATGATCACTTTGTTATAGCGTAAGCCATCGAGGCCATCCTCTATATTCAACGCGTGCTGCAGCAGGTTGAACTCTTCGTTCTCGTATACAACTTTCTTGGTAAGTCCGAAACAGTTCAACGGTTTACCACGAAGACTGAATACAGCTTGTGTTTCAACATCGCGTGATTTTGTGATCGATCCACTCGCAGAGTCACCCTCGGTGATGAAGATCATACAATCTTGTCCTTTCGGATTTTTCTCATCGAAGTGATAGCGGCAATCGCGGAGCTTACGGTTGTGCAGGTTCGCTTTCTTCGCGCGCTCGTTCGCTAGCTTTTTGATACCGGCAATTTCTTTACGCTCACGCTCGGATTGCTGAATGCGTTTCTTCAAAGCATCGGCTGCAATCGGATTGGTGTTCAGGTATATTTCAAGTTCCTTGGCAACGAAGTCACCCACGAAACTCTTGATCGGCTGCCCTCCTTCCGGAGCCGTAGCCAGTGAACCTAATTTGGTTTTGGTCTGCGACTCGAACACAGGTTCCTGTACTCGAATTGCTACTGCACCAATGATACTCGCGCGAATATCGGCTGCATCAAAATCGGTTTTATAAAATTCACGAACACCTTTTACCACGCCTTCGCGGAACGCTGCGAGGTGGGTACCTCCCTGCGTTGTGTTCTGACCGTTAACAAACGAGTAGTACTCTTCACCGTACTGGTTGCCGTGTGTCAGGGCTACTTCTATATCTTTACCTTTCAGGTGAATGATCGGGTAACGCAGATCATCGGCATCCGACTTCTGTCTCAACAGGTCGAGCAAACCATCTTTCGAGAAAAACTTCTGTCCGTTATAGTTGATGGTCAGACCGGCATTCAGGAACGCATAGTTCCACATCAGATCATCCAGGTACTCCGGAATGAAGTGATAGTTTTTGAACATCGTGTTATCCGGTTCGAACTCAACATATGTACCGTTCTTCTCATCACTCTTTGAAGGCTTCGGATCGTTAACCAGCACACCTTTCTTAAACTCCGCCAGTTTCTGCTGACCTTCACGGAAAGCCTGCACTTTAAAATAACTGGAGAGTGCGTTCACGGCTTTGGTACCGACACCGTTCAACCCTACTGACTTCTGGAATGCACCGGAGTCGTACTTGGCACCCGTATTGATTTTAGAAACAACGTCAACCACCTTACCGAGTGGAATACCACGGCCGTAGTCGCGAACGGTAACTTTCGATTCGGTGATGTGCACATCGATATTTTTACCGTAGCCCATCATGTGTTCATCGATACAGTTATCGATCACTTCTTTTACAAGTACATATATACCATCGTCTTTTGACGACCCGTCACCAAGCTTACCGATGTACATACCTGGTCGCAGACGAATGTGCTCACGCCAGTCAAGCGACCTAATGCTGGATTCGTCATACGTGAACATAGAAGAGTCTTTCTCCGATTTTGCCATAGCACGAAATGGATTTAGTGTTCAGAAAATTGAAGACTAAAAAATTCAGTTTCAAAGTTTAAAAAATCTGCTGCGAGTTCAAGAACAGAAGTAGAAATAATCAGCTTCGTAAACCCTGCAAAAAATCTATACACATCTAATAAAATGAATTTTAAAGTCACTTCAATCAATTCAACAAAAACTTTAACTATAAAAATGAATAAGATAAAAACCTTTAAATTCCTGATCTACAAAACTTAACAAGCAGTAAATTAAACTGATTCGTTAGATGTTTTATTAGCGAATATCTTAACAAGCGGCCAGCTTACGGCCCACAAAACCATCAGCGCCACGCTACCATAAATCACAAAACCAATCCTGCTGAAATCAAAACGCTCGTCACTATTATAGGCATTGACCAGGAATAATCCCACGACAAAAAAGAGATTCAGGGTAATAATCAAACCACAGAACCACGCTTTAAAAGATAAGTCGTTCTTATAAACACTGCCGATGGCGTACACCATTGCGTTGGTAACAGTTAGTACTGCGAGCACAATGTAAAAGAAAACATCACGGCTGATCAGCACAGTTTCGATTCCATCCTGCTGTACAATCACGTTCTCCGGCAGGTCTGCGTACACATATAATAATGCGCCGAGCACCCCGATCAACGAGAAAAACCACACCGCTCTGAAAATCTTAAACATCATGCCTTTCAAATTTGGCCGCAATTAACCACCATCATTTTTAACAAACAAAACACATTTTTAATTAAAACCTGTAGAACGGTGTGACATGAATTTTAATCGCCAGGTCTTGCATCGTCCGGGTTTATCACGTTCCTTTGTCATCATAAGCGCATCGGGGTGCTGTGCATAACGGCTGAGATTATACCCGGGGAACCTGATCTGGTTAGTACCAGCGAAGGGAATGCACAGCTTCGATTTCGTTTTTGCACAGGCATAAGATATTGAGCCGCATTCCTTTTTAGGTGCGGCTTTTTTGTTGGATTTTAAAACAAGCAAACAATGTCTTTTAATCTCGTCACGCAAAATCTGAGATCTTGGCAGAACCGGAAAGAATGGTTCTTCAACCGCGAACACACCGACACTTACGAGCTCTGGTACGAAGGGCGTTACAAAAGGGCCGAGATCTGGCAGAAGAAAATCATTGGCGGTCTTCTGGAGAACGATAAGCGCATCAACACGTTGCTTGAGTTTGGCTGCGGTACCACACGCTTTACCCGCTGGTGGAAAGATATAGGTATAGATGCCACGGGCGGTGACCTCTCTCCTTTTATGTTAGGACAAGGTGTGCAGTTGTTCAAGGGCGACTTGGTGCTGGCTGACTCACATCATATGCCCTTCAAAGACAACACGTTCGATGCCGTTGCCTTCATTACCACTTTCGAATATTACAAAGATCCTGTTAAAGTTATTCGTGAAGCCGCACGCGTAGGCAAGCATGGTATAGTATTCGGCATGATGAACCGTAACTCACCTAAAGTTGTGCGCAGAAGAGTACAGCAGCTCTTCGGTAAAAATCCATTTTATGTAACAGCTAACTTCTATACTCCCAGCACTTTAACTAAGGTGATCAAAGAAGCACTGCAAGGTGAAGAATATACCCTTGAATGGAACTGCACCGGCCTCCCCGAGTGGTTCCCTGTACAACAGTGGAAAGTACCCTACGGAGATTTCTTTGGCCTATATGTAAAGCTGAAACGATAAAGTATATCTCCCTCAACATCAACATATCAACACCCCCACACATCAACACATCGAACATGGATTTCCCCGAGACCGGCAAAATTCAAAACTCATTCTTCAAGGAAAAGGTATTTCCATTCTGCGGAGCGGTACGAAGCGAAGTGGTGATCGGACCGGAGTATGGTGTGGATGTATCGATCGTGAACCTGCCCAACGGACTGGCTATGGCCATGACGAGCGATCCCCTCTCCCTGATCCCCACGCTGGGTCTTCGTGAATCTGCCTGGTTATCGGTGCAACTTATGGCTAACGATATGGCCACTACTGGTTTTGCTCCCCAGTATGCACAGTTCACCTTGAACCTTCCTGCAACGCTCGGGGTACACGACTTCGATCAATACTGGAAGTATATACATGAGTTCTGCGAGCGACTGGGCATCGCGATAACCGGTGGACATACGGGACGCTTTGAAGGCATAAACTCAACCATTGCCGGAGGCGGCACCATGATCACGGTGGCTCCGGGCGAACAGATCATCACCAGCAAAGGCGCAGAAGCCGGAGATGTTTTAATCATGACGAAAGAATGCGCTTTGATCGCGACTTCAATTCTTGCGCTGAGCTTTCCTGAGACAGTGATAAAATCCTGTGGCTCTGATATTCAGGAGCAGGCAGCGAAACTGTTTTATGAAACCAGTGCTGTTGAGGCTGGCCTGGCAGCAGGTGAGTTTCACCGGCACACACATTCTGTTACCGCCATGCATGATGTGACAGAGGGCGGTATACTGGGCGCTATATATGAGATGGCCCACGCGTCCGGCTGTGGCGTTGTGATTAATGAGTCCGCTATACCCTTGGGTGAACCTCAGAAGAAGATTGGCGCTTTATTCAACATCGACCCGCTTTATTGTGTGGGCGCTGGCGCGATGATCATTACTGCGAAAGCTGACAAGGCATCGCTGCTGGTGGAGCACCTAGCTAAAAACAACGTGAAGGCTACTGTTATTGGTTCTGTAACAGCTCCATCTGAAGGACTCAAGATACATCGCAATCAGGACGTTATAGAACTTCAACACCCGGGAGCTGATCCTTACTGGAGCGCATTTTTTGAAGCTTTCGCAAAGGGATGGAAATAACCAACAAAGTATATGACTGTGAACGGCAAGCTATATACAGAAACGATCGAAGACCTTCGCAGAAAGGTTAAGGGTGGCGTATACCTGGTGATCGATCCGCATGACGGTATCGAAAATGTTTTACCAAAAGTAAAAGCTGCATTGGCTGGTGGCGTGGATGTGCTGCAGATCTGGAATCACTGGCAGGAAGGTCAGGATCAAAAGGCTTTCATTGACAGCATCACTACCCTCGCGCACGCGGTTGACGTGCCGGTGCTTATGAACGAAGAATGGCACTGGCTTGAAACCACGATGATTGACGGTGTACACTTCGATACTATACCAACCGATTGGGATACTATGCGCAATACTATAACGAGACCATTCCTGACAGGAATAACCTGTGGTAATGATGATGCTCGCATCGGGTGGGCTATACGCTTTGCTGACTACCTTTCGTTCTGCTCCATGTTCCCTTCTTCATCGGCTGGTGTTTGTGAAATTGTCCGACCGGAAGTTGTAGAGGAAACGAGGCGGCAGACCAACCTTCCGATCTTTGCGGCAGGGGGAATTACTCCGGCATCAATCAATACTTTGCTGCCGTTGGGTATAAATGGCGTGGCGGTAATCTCGGCCATATTAAAAGCAGACGACCCGGCAAGCGCTGCGCACAACTTCAAGGAAGCACTGACTCGCCTGCGATAAAAATATATTTATCAGCTACTTATTATATCTGTTCAAACACAACAAATGAACTAACATGAAAACATCACTCCTTCAGAAACTGGCTTGTCCATTTGATAAAAAGGATCTCGACCTGAAGATCATCCGCCAGGAAGGCGACACTATATTAGAAGGTATTTTTACCTGTACCCATTGCAAGCGCTACTACCCGATCATCTACGGTATACCGATCATGTCGCCTGATGAATATCGCGAGAAGTCGTTGGAACATCCGGTGCTGCATCGCTGGGGGTTGCAAATCGATAACGACTCCCAGACTTTTAAACTTCTTGCCGCTGGTCAGGAAATGTAAAAATGAGTGTGGAAACACATCGCGTCTGTAAAAACTTATGATAAATTTACGGCCTTACTAAAAAAGATCATGAGTGAGTTATTAGAAACCGTACAGGCAAAAGCAGAAACCTGGCTTACCAGTCGCACGATTGACGACAAGACAAAATCAGCGATCAAGGCGCTGTTATCCAAAGAAGAACCGAAAGAACTGATCGATAGTTTTTATAAAGATCTTGAATTTGGTACCGGCGGCTTGCGCGGTATCATGGGCGTAGGTTCCAACTGTATGAACAAATATACTGTTGGCGTTGCTACCCAGGGACTTTCAAATTATCTGAACAAAACTTTTCCCGGTAAGGAAATAAAAGTAGCCATCGCCCACGACAGTCGTAACAACAGCCGCGACTTTGCCGAAATAGTAGCCGGAGTTTTCTCGGCCAACGGCATCAAGGTATATATGTTCGATGAGCTTCGCCCTACTCCTCTACTCTCCTTCGCGATCCGTTATCTCAACTGCCAGTCAGGTGTAGTGATCACCGCATCACACAATCCAAAAGAATACAACGGCTATAAAGCTTACTGGACCGGTGGTGCACAGGTAGTGCCGCCTCATGATAAAAACATTATTGAAGAAGTTAAGGCCATCACTTCGTTCGACCAGGTTAAGTTTAAACCAACACTTGCCAACATCAATGTTATAGGCCCTGAAGTTGAACAGGCTTACTATGAAGAAGTAAAGAAGATAATCCCGAACCACGATGTTATCGCTAAGCACAAAAATATACCGCTGGTATACTCGAGTCTTCATGGTGCCGGCATTACTATGGTGCCTGAGTGTTTACGACAAATCGGTTTCACTAACATCCATGTAGTAAAAGAACAGGAAGAACCAGATGGTGATTTTCCTACGGTTAAGTCTCCGAACCCGGAAGAGCAATCTGCAATGGAGCTAGTGATTCAGAAGGGTAAAGAAGTGAACGCCACCATGGTTATGGCTACCGATCCGGATACCGATCGCGTAGGGATGGGTGTGCGCAAATCCAACGGAGAATTTATACTCCTCAATGGCAACCAGGCTTTCAGTCTGATGATGTACTTCATCATGAAAAACCTGAAAGACAAGAACAACGCCTACATAGCAAAGACCATCGTTACCTCTGAACTGATCGACATGATGGCAGAACGTTTTGGAGTTGAGTGCTATAACACCCTGACCGGCTTTAAATATATAGCGGAGCTGATGGGTAAATTTGAAGGCAAGAAAAAATTCGTAGCAGCGGGTGAAGAAAGCTACGGCTATATGGCGGGCGACTTTGTTCGCGATAAAGATGCTGTGTCGTCATGTGCATTCTTTGCAGCGATGGCCGCCAGCGCTACCGAAGAAGGCAAGTCTATGTACGATTGGCTTATCGATATGTATGTAGAGTTCGCCTACTATAAAGAAGGTCTGCTAAACGTAACCAAAAAAGGTCAGCAGGGCGAACAGGAGATCAAAGTAATGATGGAGAAGTTCAGAAACAACCCTCCTTCCGAGATCATTGGTAGTCGCGTGGTTCGTTTGCTCGATTATAAAATCCTGAAAGAAAAAGATCTGCTAACCGGTAAAGAAACCGATCTCGATTTCCCTAAATCAGACGTGCTGCAGTTTTACCTGGAAGACGGTACAAAGGTTTCTGTTCGTCCATCGGGCACCGAACCGAAGATCAAGTTTTACATTAGTGTAAACGCTCCATTGGCCTCACGCTCAGAATTTGAAAAGGTCGATGAACAACTCGACAAGAAAATAAAAGGCGTAGAAGACTATTTGCAAAGTGTTTAAGTGTGTACGTGTGTGGGTGTATATGTTAACTTAAACACGTAAACACCTACACACATAAACACGTATTTCCTATCTTTGCGGCTTCATCATGAAAAAAGTCGCTTTTTATACGCTCGGCTGCAAGCTCAATTACTCAGAGACATCTACCATTTCGCGGATGTTTGAGGAGAAAGGCTATAAGAAAGTAGACTTTACGGATACTCCCGATATCTTCATTATCAACACATGCTCCGTTACGGAGAATGCCGACAAGAAATGTCATAAGATTGTGCGCGAAGCACGGGGCATTGCACCCGATGCGTATATTGCCATTATCGGTTGTTATGCACAATTAAAACCGAAAGAGATCTCTGAGATTCCTGGCGTTGATGCTGTGTTGGGTGCTGCTGAAAAATTCAGACTGGTAGAATTACTGGATGGATTTGTACGCAAGCCTCAGGCAGAAGTATATGCTTCGGAGGTTGAGCAGGCTAATAAATTCAACACCTCCTACTCTATTAACGATCGCACCCGTACCTTTTTGAAAGTACAGGATGGTTGCGATTACTCTTGCACGTTTTGTACCATACCATTGGCGCGCGGCAGCAGTCGCAGCGATAGTATCGAAAATATTCTGAAGACTGCGCATGATATAGCAAAGACTGAAGTTCGCGAGATCGTACTAACCGGTGTAAACACAGGTGACTTTGGTATTCAGGAAGGCGTTCGTGTTGAACGCTTCGTTGACTTAGTAAAAGCGTTGGATAATATAGAAGGTATAGATCGTTTCCGTATATCATCGATCGAGCCGAATCTTTTGTCAGATGATATCATTGAGTTTGTAGCGCAGTCGAAGAGATTTGTTCCTCATTTCCATATACCGTTGCAATCCGGCTCGAACAAAATTCTGAAGCTGATGCGCAGACGCTATCTGCGCGAGCTATATGCCGATCGTGTTGCCAAGATCAAATCGCTGATGCCGCATTGCTGTATAGGCGTTGATGTGATTGTAGGTTTCCCCGGGGAAACACGCGAGGATTTCCTCGATACATATGCATTTCTGAACGAGTTAGATATATCGTATCTCCACGTATTTACTTACTCGGAGCGGGAGAATACGCCAGCAGCGGAAATGTTGGGATCAGTACCGGGAAGTCAACGGGCTGATCGTTCTAAAATGCTTCATATACTTTCCGATAAAAAGCGCAGAAAGTTTTACGAAGAGAATCTTGGTAAAGAGGCCACCGTTCTGTTTGAGAATGATATTGAAAACGGAATGATGCACGGCTTTACTGAAAATTATATTCGCGTAACTGCAAAGTATGACCCTGTTTTAGTCAATGAGTTGAAACACGTTAAGCTACTCAGCATCAACGATCACGGGCACGTTGAAGTAGAAGACGCTCAAGCCGAAGTATTTATCCATTAATATATAGTATAGACTATAGCAGGTGTAGGTTATCTGTAAGATTGTTGCTACACCTCTCCGATTACCGCCACCCTTCGCGTGCTTTTTTGTAGAAATCAAAATCATCTTACACCCTTACCTTCTCTTCCGTCTCTGCACGAATCAGGTTCTCAGCGCGCTATATCTTTGTATCATCAATCCAGTTAAAAGAAATAAGCAGTCTACTCTAACCTGCCTGCTTTAGGATGAAGGAGAAAGCCATGAACTTGGGGGTTTTGGGTTGTGAAGGGCTTTCTTCTTCGTTTTTTTATACCTGTCTGTAAATCGATACAATCATCGGTTCACAATTCCATCTTTAATCTCAATTCTTCGATCAGCCATTTTTGAAAGTTCTTCATTATGTGTAACGATGATGAAGGTCTGCTTCAGTTCTTTCCGAAGTTGAAAGAAAAGAGCATGAAGTTCCAATGCATTTTTAGAATCCAGGTTGCCGCTCGGTTCATCCGCGAGAATGATAGCTGGCGAGTTGATCAGCGCCCGTGCTACAGCAGTTCTTTGTTGTTCACCACCCGAGAGTTCAGAAGGTTTATGGTTGATGCGCGAGCTTAACCCCAGCATGTTCAACAGCTCTTCAGCACGTTTTCGTATAGCCTGTTCGTTGGTATTGTTGGCAATTAAACCGGGTATCAATACATTTTCAAGTGCCGTAAATTCAGGCAGCAGGTTGTGAAACTGAAAAACAAACCCGATGGATTTATTCCGGAAGGCCGCCAGGTTCTTGGGCGACTGTGAGAATACATTTTTATCGTGAATGAAAATTTGTCCGCGGTCTGGCGTATCCAATGTACCGAGAATATGCAGTAAAGTACTTTTGCCGGCACCCGAGGCACCTACGATGGCAACAACCTCACCCTCATTAACTTCTAAGTCTACCCCCTTCAGTACTTTCAACTGACCGTAGGATTTTTCAACCTGTGTAGCTCTTAACATTGCTAATTGTATAGATTCCTTTGAAATAAAGCTTTAAATACGCTAGTTTCGCCCAAAACAAAAAATTCAATGAACATTCACGAATACCAAGGCAAAGAAATTCTGAAGAAATATGGTGTGGCCGTTCAACGGGGCATTGTAGCAGATACTCCAGACGCTGCAATAACTGCTGCAAAAGAGCTGCAGGCAGAGACTGGCACCAAATGGTTTGTTGTTAAATCTCAGATACATGCCGGTGGTCGTGGAAAGGGAACCGTTAAGGAGACCGGATCAAGAGGCGTTGTGCTGGCGAAAGGAATTAACGAAGTACCAGACAAGGTAAAAGCAATTTTAGGCGGTACACTGGTAACGATCCAGACTGGTCCTGAAGGTAAGAAAGTAAATAAAGTTCTGATCGCTGAAGATGTATACTATCCGGGCGAAGCTGAACCGAAAGAATATTATATGAGTATACTCCTCGACCGCTCTAAAGGATGCCCGGTAATTATGGCTTCTACAGAAGGTGGTATGAACATCGAGGAAGTTGCTGAGAATCATCCTGAGAAGATCATTAAAGAATGGATCGATCCACTGGTAGGTCTTCAGCCATTCCAGGCGCGTAAGGTTGCTTTCGCGTTGGGTTGGGAAGGCAATGCATTTAAGGAAGGTGTGAAATTTATCAACTCACTTTACAATGCATACCTCGGACTTGATGCATCTATGTTTGAAATCAACCCGTTGTTAAAAACATCTGACAATAAAATTCTGGCTGTTGATGCTAAAGTAAATCTGGATGACAACGCATTGTATCGTCACAAAGATCTCGCTGAGCTGCGCGATATAACAGAAGAGGATCCACTGGAAGTTGAAGCCGGTAAAGCTGGTCTTAACTATGTAAAGCTAGATGGTAACGTAGGCTGTATGGTGAACGGTGCCGGTTTGGCAATGGCTACTATGGATATCATTAAAATATCGGGTGGTGAGCCTGCTAACTTCCTTGACGTGGGTGGTGGAGCAAATGCTGAAACTGTTGAAGCCGGCTTCCGGATCATTTTGAAAGATCCAAACGTGAAGGCTATCCTGATTAATATCTTTGGTGGTATCGTTCGCTGCGACCGTGTTGCTAACGGAGTTGTTGAAGCATACAAGAAGATTGGTGATATTAAGGTTCCAATCATTGTACGTTTACAAGGTACTAACGCTGAAGAAGGCGCCAAGATCATCGAACAATCCGGCTTGAAAGTATTCTCTGCAATACTATTAAAAGACGCAGCACAACGTGTAAAGGAAGTATTGGCATAGGAATTTCCTAGACTCACCAAATTTTCTATATTGTACAAACTTTGCTCGTGATGCGATCAATAAAAAGACTCTTAGCTCTATCTGCTTTCTCTACCTGCGCCCTCTTTCAGGTAGCGGACGCACAAAGTTTTTATGCTGTTCGAAAGAACAGGAACCTGTTGGTTGGATTGGGCTCAGGTACCGCCAATTACTATGGCGAAATGGTTAACCCGGGTGAATTTGGTATACTCAAATTCAACATCGCTGCCAATGCTGAGTACTATATTCATAATCGAATTAGTGTACGCGCCAACCTAACATTCTTTCAAATTTCAGGAGATGATGCCAAAGCTGATGATGACAGACAAGAGCGAAACTTGTCTTTCACATCAAATAATATAGAGTTGAGTGCCATGGGAGTTGTTAACCTCAGCCCTATGGGACTTCGCTTCTATCAGCGTTCAAAGCTAAACCTGCATGCCTTTGCTGGTATAGGTTTACTATACTTCAATCCGAAAGCGGAGTATCAGGGCAAAAAGTATGCACTTCAGCCACTGGAAACAGAAGGAGTTCGCTATAGTCGAATTACACCTGTCATTCCTTTAGGACTGGGCGTCAGGATAAAAATCGATCCGTTCTTTAATATCCTAATCGATGGCGGATACAGGATTACTTTCACAGACTATCTTGACGATGTTAGTGTAAGAAGATACCCGGTCGCATCAACGTTGAAGAGCGATCTCTCCAGAGCTTTATCTGACAGACGGGTTGAAATCGGAACACAGCCTGCTAATCCATCACAAGTTGGTGTTCGCGGAAATCCGAAAGAGAACGATGGTTATTTCCTGATGAACGTTACGCTCCAATACTATCTTCCTTATGAGCTATTCAATGACTCACAAAGAAAACTGTACAATAAGAAAAGAAAGTATTACTACAGAAGACCATAGTATATTTAAATATACAACTGGATAAAAAGAAACGAGCGGTACAGATATACCGCTCGTTTCTTTTTATGACTATGACTACTTCTTGATGTGTCTGGTTTGGCGTAACTCATCCAGCGCTGTAAGATGGGTGTGAGAGGGAACGACAGGAGTTCTGATTTCACATCTATAGGGCTGGATTCATCCGAACTCAATTCGATGTTTGCTTGCTATAAGCAGGCTGCCTAGTGAGCAACATCCAGCACGGCAAATCTTGAATAGTTACTCTTATACTCCGGAACAATCTCCTTCATAAGTGTAACCATCTTATGCTCGTTCTTATCGTTAATGAATTCCTCAAGCAGATCAAGGTTACGGGAAACCTCATCGTATAGGTATTCTGATACTTTAGCCTTCAAAATCTTCTCATGGTGAGTCGGGATGGTATTCTCCTGATCGTTCAGCAGCTCTTCATATAGCTTCTCGCCATCACGTAATCCCGTAAAGACAATCTCTATATCTTTATTCAGTTCTTTACCGGAGAGCTTGATCATCTTACGGGCCAGGTCATAGATCTTCACAGGTTTACCCATATCAAAGATAAAGATCTCTCCCCCCTGCCCCATTACTCCGGCTTCAATTACAAGCTCGCATGCCTCTGGTATAGTCATGAAGAATCGGGTGATCTCCGGATGTGTTACCGTGATCGGTCCGCCATTCTTAATTTGTTCTTTGAAAACCGGTATGACGGACCCGTTTGAACCAAGTACATTTCCAAAACGAGTTGTTACAAAAGAAGTCTTTCTGATTCCGAGTCGTTCGAGATGACGGTCCAATGACTGCACATATATCTCTGCAATGCGCTTCGTGCAGCCCATTACATTGGTTGGGTTCACAGCTTTGTCAGTAGAGATCATCACGAACTTCTTCACTTTAAACTCTACAGACAGATCGGCCAACGTACGCGTTCCGAATATATTTACACTTACCGCTTCAGATGGATTACTTTCCATGAGCGGCACGTGCTTATAGGCAGCAGCGTGGAATAGTATTTCCGGTTTGAACTCTTCGAAGATTCTTCGGATGCGTGTCTTGTTACAGACGTCAGCAATAAATACAAAGATCTTCGTTTGTTTGTTTTTACTTCTGAGCTCACGCTCGATCTCGTATAGTGGTGATTCCGCCTGATCAATCAATATGAGCGTGTTCGGTTTAAAGCTCAACACCTGGCGTGCCATTTCTGAACCTATAGATCCTGCACCACCAGTAATGCAAATTACTTTACCTTGCAAGTCGGCATCAATTGCTTTATTATCAAGCTTGATAACTTCGCGGCCTAAGAGATCTTCAATATTAACATCCCGAATCTCTTTAACGTCCCAATCATTTTTCAGCCATTTGTCGAATGAAGTAACATAGCTTACGCGAATCAGGTGATTCAAGGCATCATCTACGATCTCGTTTTTCCTGTCGATCGAGAGACTCCGCACGGCAATAATTATCTTCTTGATCTTGTGCTTGTGGACAAGCTCCGTTAATCTATCGTAGCTATATATTTTGGTACCGTTGATGTCCTTACGGTTCTTCTTGACATCGTCATCCAGGAAAGCAACCAGTTTATACTGTCCCGTCATGTCAGCTTCAATCGCCTGTTTGGTAAGAAAGCCGGCAACACCTGCGCCAAAGATCAATACAGGAACCTTGTTCGGGAAGTTGGATTTATAGTGACTGAATATACTCTTGATCACCAATCGGTACTGGTAAAGCAGCACAGAAGAAATGAAGAACGATATGAATATAACAGAGTACGGAACGAAGTTCTTGCCAACATTATAGAAATATACCAAATTGATAACAACCAGGAATGCCAGGTTCAACAACTCAGTATGCAAAATCCGTACGGCATCTTGTATACCGGTATAGCGCACGATACCTGCATACGATTTGGTAATGAGTGTAGATACTAACGAAATGAAAAGAACCGCAGGAATACTAACCGACGGATTAAACTCATCGATTGAGTTTAAATTAAAATTGAACCTGAAGAAAAAGGCTAACCCAAACGAGAACGTTATTACCGATAAATCGATTAAAATAATTACCCACCGGGGCAAAAACGTGAGCCGGTTAATAACATTCTGAAGCAAGTATTTTCCCTTTAATCGTCTCCGAAGAAGGGCCAACCTTGTCTGACTTATTCTTTTCATTCTCTTGAAGAAGCCCTTTTAGAAGACAGGAATTTTTTCAATCCTATAGCACATCCTCCCGCTATTAACCATTCGATACCAGTAATAGGTACCTGCTCATCCGGATCTTCAACCTGCGGGTTGCCGGGCTGTGCCGATAATGTTAAAGAACTTATAAAAACTATACTAAGTACTAGGAATAATTTGCGCATCTACTCTAAACTTAAAACCTTGACTTTCTTAATAGTATTTCCACTCCTCAAAGTTACAAAATAAATCCCTGTAGGAAATTTTCCCAAATCAAACTCGCCCAAATATCCCTGATCATGAGGTATCATAACAATTTTACCGATGTGCATACCAAATGCGTTGGTAATGTGCAAGTCACTGCTGGCTAACTGCTTAGATTCAATCCTCAACAATTTCCCCTTGGCCACAGGATTGGGATAGACCCTATATCCTGCAAAATCGGACTGCAAATCTTCTGCAAAAATGTTTTGTTTTGATACCAGGATACATGCTCCTACCTCTACTTCCAGGGTGTATTCACCGGATTCAGCAATATTTACAGCCTGGCTATCCCCTATTATCGTGCCATCGAAATACCATGTGTTCCCGGCTTCATAATTCGATGTCAGTACGTTTTCATCCCCCACTGTGATTGTGGCTGGGTGAATTTCTTCAACAAAAATGGTGGTCTGCAGAGACGATAATGGCATGGCACAAGAAGTATTTTGCTCGGAGATCGTAAACACGTTCGCTCCGGCCACCACCTTGTGGTGTGGTACCAGCAGTTCAAGGACATTGCCATTGCCTCGTTGACGCACTATTTCGTCCGACTGCCCTTGTATTGTAACAAAATAGTCGTTGCCCGGTTGTGATCCGTTTACCCTTATAACTACATTGTCGCCTTTACAAACACGCGGTTCGTTCTCCAACGTATATACTGGTTCGTTCCTTGGTGAGATGGAAATATAGAACCGGTTGGATCCATAACTGCGAGCATCCGAGGTAACATCAAACTCATACGAACGTAATTCGCTAAGCCGTACTTGTGTATTTGTAAATTGATCTGCTAAAGACAACGCTATACCTTTTGTAAACGACTCCAGTTCAGAAAAGTCAAGCCTATAGTGGCCTTCTTCAATGTTGCTAACATCCAGCTTAATTATATTCTGACAGCTTAATGCGGGAAGTGAGTTTATGGAAAGTCGCTTATCGTTATCCAGCATCGTAGACACATTAAAAGAGCTATTCGGGAGTTTAAAAGCATCGGCATGATTGTCGAAATGTTCGGTAGCATCTTCACGAAAATGAATAACAGCTTCATCGCGATATGCTCCTTGTCGCAACGTAATACGAAGTACATTTTCAGGTGCTGCTTCCCGGAAGAATATAGCGGCTGAACCAGGTGACTTCACCGTTTCAGCACAGCTAAATGTAAATGCTCCACTATTAGCTTTTACAAAAAAGGCTTGCCCCATCGGTATATACCGCGATCCTCCGTTAGTTCCAATCGTACCGTTAAAGGTTGCATATACAGGAGGATTCACGGAGTTATCAAGCATATATATAGTGTTGTCCAAACCAGTCCTTGTCCATCCAGCGGCAGCGTTCCAATCGATCGTAGAAGGATACGGATTTCCCACCAGATTCCATCCATCATTCGCATCTACTCCGGATGACGTATAGGACATAGAAGAAGCAAAATTGATCGCTCCAAAATTTATAGGATTGCGAACATCCCAACGAGCGTTTCCGGCCGTTGATATCGGAGGAATATTTCCGCGTATGAATATTGAATAACCTCTTCCCGTTGTTAAGGTCTCTGTATTGGCATTGAGAGGAAAGTCCTGATAGCCATCGTTAGCATCATTAACACCGCTTCCATTAACGTCTGTGATGATAGATTCGTTATATAAAAACATTGATTGTGACGTATTACAACCGCTGCAACTTGAGGTACCGGTAAACGATCCGGTAATCGGAATTTCTGTCTGAATATCCTGCACCGTAGCATTTTGAACAGGTGAAGATATATACCTGTATATTCTGCCGTTGTTAAATGATGGACTGTTACTTCCGCCCTCAATCGACATATACCGCTGAACGGTTACATTGCCGACCACTTGTGAAGTTCCCGAGAGTGCAGCGATAGAGGCATCTACTGCAGGATCATCATCTGTTGAAAGTAAAGTTAAGACACCCGTACCTGTTGCTCCATCGGCATCTACTACAGCATTCGGGGCAATTGTGAGAATGCCACGTAGCGAATGACTATTTTCAAAACGAACATCGGGATTCGCGGTGGAGTTTGTCACGGAAATATTATTGAAAGCCGTAACGCTGCTGCCCCTTACATTCTGCACGACCGATGCAGTTCCTAAAAATGCAACGGTACCGGTACCCGCATTGAACGTACCATTGTTGGTAAAATACCCATGCACATTAAGTATGGCCGGTGCCGTGAGTGTACCGGTAATGGTTAGATGCTGAAAAGAAGGATTGGATGATCCCAGTATAGAAGAGTTACCAGCAAATTCAACTATACCGTTGTTACGGTTGAATGTACTGTTGTTCGTCATATCACCAGACACGGTAAGTGTTGAACTGGGGGCATTCAATGTTCCAGAAGAAATGGTGAGTGCACCTACACTCACGGCATTTGATAAACATGTTAACGTTCCGGATGTAAGCGTCAATGTACCGGATGCCGTAATACCCGATGTAAGCGTTATTGTTCCGGCACTGCACGAAACATTATTAAGAGAGCCCCTGGCTTCAGCACCGGTGAACATTGTTCCTCCGGTAAAGGCAAGGTTATAGGGCCCTCCCGCCGGTATAGCACTTCCACTGGAAAATGATGCGGCTGAATTTCGCGTAACGTTCGCTCCGTTCGCAAAGGTTAATCCTGAGATATTGTCAACAATACCATCGGCCAGATTAAATGAATTCACAACGGTAAGGCTACTGTTCAAAGTGACCAATGTACCTGCTGTCGGCCTGTTCAGCGTAAAGTTACCCAGCGTATTACCTGTTGACGAAAAGCTCAGCGTTCCCAAAACACCGGCATCAAGAATGCTAAGTGATGACGATCCATCGGAAGATATAGCACCGCCTGTAAGTATATTATTGAACTGTGAGCGTAGTTCCAGCGACTGTCCTTCTATATGCAGTGTAGTACCAGAGGCAAGATTCAAATCGTCAAATACAACCAAAGGTGCGTTCATATCTACGGCACCATTATCAATTGTAAGATCAAGTGTAGTTAATCCCTGAGCAAAGACGATGGTCTCCCCTGCCCGATCGACATTAATGGACTCAACCGTTGTTGGGCCGGAAAGAGGAAAGTCTGTACCGAGACTACCTGATCCCCCGATCTGCAAATTGCAGTTGTCTCCATTAAAGAATATATAGTTCGAACCACTGGTCGTGCCATTTACAACAAGTATTGCATCAGCATCGCCACTGTTCAAAATCAAATTACCACCAGTAAGACCTATATCTCCATTTACTTCGAGTGTTCGTTCGTTACTGGTTGTTGTAAGCGAAATATCTCCTCCGGTGAGGTATACATTTCGCGAAACGATCAGGTCATCATTTCCTACATTCAAGTTACCTGCAGTAACATAGAGGTCTCGTCCTAGTGAAAGTGATGTCGGTATACCGAGTTCTAACGATACACCCGATGCGTTGTTGATCTCTGCATCAACGTCTGCAGTAGACGGATGACCATCACCGATAAATTGAGGTGCAGATCCGCCATATACAATTCTGGAATCTGCATTATAGATTCTGTTCTCTACCCGTACGTTACCCAAACCATCGAACGCTCCGGTTGTTATGGCACCCGTTGAGTTTTCTGATTCGACAATAAGTGTTCCGCTTACTGTCAGCGAACTACCGCTTCCTCCTATCAATTGAGATTCACCTATCAACCTGAGAGACTGGTTGGCAGATATAGTATAATGGAGGAGACTGACATCACTAATGGCACCGGTATTTAAAAATGTATGTTCGGTTCCTGGCGACACAAAATTAACATCTCCAGTTCCAATACCAACCTCTGCAAGTGTTCCACTGAGAAGTTCGAAGTTGTTGGCAATGTTGAGAACTCCCGTGCCATTTCGTGAAATAACCAGAAGGCCACCCGGGGCGTTCATACTGAAGTCCGTGCCTATAGCAAGTGTGCACACACCAGATGTTGTGATATCGGATCCCTCTTCGTTTATAGAGGTATATATAAAGCTTCCTGCTATATTATATAGTGTACCGGGCGCTGTACCCGTGGTAGACAATCGCACACGTGAGGTACCTTCCACCGTTAGATCTCCACCAATAACTACGGTTGGGTTTTGAGTTGTGGCCATCTGAAATATACCTGTTCCGGTATTGATTATACGCAGGCTTCCACCGATCGAACTCAGCAAACCATTCATATTAAAGGTATTGAACTGAGCCGTACAATCCCACACAACATTTCCAAAAGCCTGAGACCAGTTACCGGTTTCGCTTCCGAGCGAGTAAGAAGTATACCCTTCAACCTGGAGCGTTGAATTTACGTGCCAGGATGCCAACGGTATAGCGCCTTGAGTTGTAGTAAAGAGATGTCGATAAATTGAACCGGATTCGAAGACAAGATTGTTACCGGTGGTTCCCGTGAGATTAGAAATGTCTTCTCGCACCAGGGTTCCATAGATATGGTTCTGTACGAAGCCCGGGCTTGCTTCCGACAGGATGCCCAAAGTACCGCCGGTGTTTATGGTTAGTTGAGAATTTACGGTCAACCCGTCAATTGTAACTGAGTACCCGGCAGGCACTGACACATTGTGATTAACGATAATGGATGTTGAATTTGCGTTGGTTGGAATAACGCCACCAACCCATGTTGAGGCGGCATTCCATGGACCATCCTGATTAGAGGTTATTGTTTGGGCTAGTATATCACCTGTAATCAATATGAAACCAACACTCAGGGCGAGTCTAGTCATATTCATAGGCAGAAGGACCGAAATCCTTGGTTAGAGGGTTTTGTTTTTTCAGGACAACTGCCTATGAAGCTAGAGAATATTTCTATAACATACTAACTATTTAACATTCTTAATTATCTGAACTATATCCGCAAGTTGCTGAGCAGTAAGGTTTGAGCCCGACGGTAAACACAGCCCTGTCTCAAAAAGCTTTTCAGATACACCGGAAGTATAGGACGGGTACTCCTTGAAAACTGGCTGCATGTGCATTGGCTTCCAAAGCGGTCTGCTTTCTATATTTTCTTTTTCAAGAGTTAGTCTCAATTTCTCACGATCAAAGCCTGCCTTTGCCGGATCGATTAATATAGTTGTTAACCAACGGTTGGCGAATGCGCCCTCGAATTCACTTTGAAATTCGATGCCTTTTATACCTGCCAATTCTTTTTTATAGAAGTTAAATACCTCTCTGCGTTGACGAACACGTTCGTCCAGCACACGGAGCTGCCCACGACCTATACCTGCGCTTATGTTGCTAAGACGATAGTTATAGCCTATATGCGTATGCTCATAGTGAGGAGCTGCATCGCGTGCCTGCGTAGCGAGGAATTTTGCTTTAGCGATCCACTCTTTGTTCTCGGATACAAGCGCACCACCACCCGAGGTTGTTATGATCTTATTACCATTGAAAGAGTAAATACCCATGTCGCTCATTGTACCGAGCTTCTTGCCGAAGTAGCTTGAACCAAGTCCCTCAGCAGCATCTTCGATTACAGGTATATCATATTGCTTCGCTATAGCATTGATTTCATTCATCTTCGCAGGCATACCATATAAGTGCACGACAATGATTGCCTTCGGCTTTTTACCTTTCGCGATACGATCCTTTATAGCTTTTTCGAGCAACACAGGATCAAGGTTCCAGGAGTCCACCTCAGAGTCAACGAACACCGGTATAGCTTGCTGGTAGCGAATAGGATTACAAGAACCGGAAAAGGTAAATGATGAACAGATAACCTCATCACCCGGGTTTACATTCAATAAGATCAAAGCCAGGTGAATGGCTGCCGTGCCTGATGAAAGCGCAGCACAATATTTTGTTGAATTGTACGAGACAAGTTCCTCTTCAAAAGCATTGATATGAGGGCCTACCGGAGATATCCAGTTTGCCTCGAAAGCTTCATTAACAAACTTTATTTCTTCCCCACCCATGTGCGGAGACGACAGGTAAATCTTTTCTTTAGTCATATGTAAAAAGGCAAATATACATTAAACAGTTTTTTCCTTAGAGCTTATTTTCTTTTGATAGTAAAATGCAGGGATCAATAACAATAGTAGCGTTGGATTGAGAATCAGCCTGTGCAAAAACGAAAGTAACGGACCATTGTACGCGGGGTATTGAATTTTTAATATAAAGTAGGGTATCAGAAAAAACACAATCCCTATCCCCTGCACCCAAAGTGCAAATACTACATACTTTCTTTCTCCGAACAGGGCGTAGATCAACCCGATCGTTAGAAAATCATTAAGCAGGAAACGGATGGATCGGTTGATAATGAACTGGTAAATGTGGATATCCGAAAAACCCATTATTGCAGCTATGTTTATACGCTGGAATAGGAACACAACAACAAGTCCGACAATTGATAGTATCCCGATTACAACCCGTACTTTCATGATTGCGTCTTTGCCACCGAAGAAATCCGTACCCACCAGATCCAAAAAATCAAAACAGCTACATAAATTACAGCCGTGAATAAGTACTTATGTGTAAAATACATATAGTGTGGCATCTTGATCGACACCCAAAACAATAGCGTTATACGTCCGAGGTTGATCAGGTGTATACCTATAAATCCCAACGGAATAAACCATAACATTTTTCGAGTGAACGGGCCAAAGGCAATAACAAAAGACAGGAAAACAATCATCACGTTTAAGCCATTGCAACCTTCATAAACCGATACTATATTTTTACCTCCACAAACCAGCGCTGTTGTGGGTTTAACCGGTGAGTCATTGGCAGCTACATCAGTTCCAAAAAGTCTTAAGATGAATGCTGAATGCTCTGAAGCAAGTTGTGTAGCTGGGTCTGGCTTGGGATGGTATGCGGTTATGTACAAACCATATAATAGATTTAGTACTATATATAGACCAACAAATTTTGCCAAGAAAAATACAGTCGGCTTAAACTCTTTCAATGAAATTGATGCCATCTTTATATCTCTTTTGCAGGAACACCTGCGACCGTTGTGTGTTGTAAAACATCTTTCAGTACAACAGCGCCCATGCCTACTGTACACGACTCTCCCAATGATGCCCGGTTCAGTATATTTGCTCCCGATCCTATAAATGCTGATCGGCCTATATTTACCGACCCGGCTATATTCACACCGCACATAACAGAAGTATAGTCCTCTACCCTAGAATCATGTCCTATCGTTGTGTTGAGATTGATCAAAACATGTTTACCGATATATATTTCGGTGGTCAGAATACATCCGGCTGTAATAATACTGCCGGCACCTATAGTTATTGACGCGGGGTCCTGCAGAATTACGGATGGATGGATTAACTTCGGAAAGTATACGGAATACTTCAACAATTGTTCCTCCAGTCGTTGCTTGACCAACGGGCTGCCTACCGCAAGGATGACATTAACAGTTGACGTCATGGCCTGTATAACTGGCAGTCCGCCCATCACCCTCAGTCCTTTTACCTCTGTACCTGGCTGCACGTTGTCATCAATGAAACCAATCGGCTGCCACTCTGGTAATGCGTTAATCATCGTTAGCACTTCACGGCCCAATCCACCAGCACCATATATAATGATTTCTTTTTTCATGGTTTGTCGTACCGGATGATGCGCCCGGGATTACCCACTACCACAGCGTAATCAGGTACATCCTGAATTACTACGGCACCGGCTCCTACCGTTGCCCACGCTCCAACGCGTTTTCCGGGAATAATAACGGAGCCTGCTCCTATAAATGATCCTTCTCCTATACTTACGCAACCACACAAAACGGCTCCTGGTGCTATATGAACAAAATCTTCTACAACACAGTCATGATCGATGGTAGCGCCCGTATTAACGATAACATGATTTCCTAGTTTACACTGAGCCTGCACAATGGAACCTTGTAGAAGCATGTTACCAGTTCCCAAAGAAGCAAAAGAAGAAAGTATAACAGAAGGATGAATTACATTTGTGAAGGAGTGTTTCGTTACCAACGCCACACGCTTTCGCACAGCGTTACTACCAATGGCAACAACGGCCTGGGCCTGTGGCTCAAATTCCGGATCATAAACACCTCGTTGAGGAACACCGAATAAATCACCGGTATATTTCGGATCGAAAAGTGCTACAACCTTTTGCCCCAGCGTAAGTAAACTGTCCAACACAACCCGGGCATGTTCACCTCCTCCTTGTAAAATGATCTTATGTGTTTCCACGAAATTTCTCCATTGTTACTGAAGTGCCACTGCTGACCCCCTCAGCTTTAAATACTTTTACAATCGTCAAAAATAAGATTTTAATATCTAACGCAAAGGATATGTTGTCAACATACCAGACATCATAGGCGAAACGCTCCGGCCAATCAAGTGTGTTACGGCCATTTACCTGCGCCCATCCTGTAATGCCCGGTTTAACTTCGTGACGTCTTCGTTGCTGTTGGTTATAGAGCGGAAGATACTCCACCAGCAATGGACGCGGTCCTACGATGGACATATCACCCTTCAGTACATTAATCATCTGTGGCAGTTCATCCAGTGAGGTTTTCCGTACAAATTTACCGATGGCTGTCAGGCGTTTGTCATCGGGCAACAAGTTACCTTCAGCATCCCGTTCATCGGTCATCGTTTTAAATTTAAAAACGCGGAATATTTTGCCATCCTTTCCGGGACGCTCCTGCAGAAACCATATATTTCCTTTGTTGGCAAACCATAGCAGTATAATGGACAACACCAGCAAAGGTGAAGCAACAATCAACACTACAAATGCAGTGGCTCTGTCGAAGAAAGGTTTTACAATTGATACGTACACGCCTGATACTTTATTTGACAAAGATACATGAAGCTATATAGGTGGAGCTCTGTAATTACGACCGTTGCAATCTATATTCGTTCAACAATTCTTTCCATACAAACTGCTGATCGAAATTCGCTACAATATAATTTCTGGCTGCATCAGCATATGACTTGCGTATGGATGTATTCTCGAGCAGTTTAATCATGGCTTGATATACTGCTTCTGCGTTCTTCACTGGAACAACAATGCCCGTCTGTTCGTGCTGAATAATTTCGTTACATCCGTTGATGTTCGACACGATACACGGCACGCTAAGACAACATGCCTGCATAACTACATTGGGGAAACCTTCGCGATAGCTTGGAAAAACAAATATATCAGAAGCTGCAATCCAGGGCTTAACGTCCGATTGAAATCCACCGAGAATTACATTCTTACTTTCATGCAGGAATTTATAGTCTTCTTCATGAAGCGGATCCAGCTCCTGCTCAAACGGACCGATCAAAAGTAAATATACTTTTGCTCCGCCTTGCAACGCAGGCAATCTCTTAAAAGCATGAACAAGTTCACCTATACCTTTGTCTTTTACAATTCTTCCGACAAACGAGAACACAACGTCTTCCGGATTTATTCCATAGCGTCCGCGTATGTCACTTGCTTGCTTTTCGATTTCAGCGGAGCGCTTGAATAAACCCGTATCAATACCGTTACTACTCCCCTTTCCGATGATCTTTAGTTTGACATTGCTCACACCTAACGATTGCGTCATATAGTCTTTTAGTCCGACCGAGTTTGGATATACACCGGTTGCGCAGAAGTATGTGATTTTCTCGGTTACTACGAGTATAAATCGTTTCAATCCTGTTGCTTCCACCAAGGGTAAACCAGCGACAGTGTGCATGCGCACGGGCACGCGGCAAAGCCATGCTGCGAGCATTCCGATCAGTCCGGCTTTTGGTGTGTGTGTATGCACTATATGCGGACGAATCGACCGCATTATTCGCATCATTTTCCAAAGGCAGATAAGGTCTTGAATGGGTGTGATTTTTCTTGTTAGTGGCACTTCGATGTGATCAACACCTTCCTTTTGTACTTCCGGTACTTCCTTACCAGCAGCGCTCATGGTATATACTTCGAAGCCCTGCTCGCGCATAAAACGAAATTGTCCCTTTAGCAAAAGGTGCAAAGAGATCGGTACAGTAGTGATACGCAGTAATCTAGTTTTTTCCATGGAGTTGATAGATACGATCTGCTGTTTCCCCCATCGTTAAACTTTCCATATTGTAACGGCTTCGGCAAAAATCATAGTGCTCCAGAATCTGATGTAGTCCCGCTATACTTTGCTCCGGAAAACTTCCAAAGTTGTGCGGATGCCACCATAAATGGTATACTTCTCCCCGCTTAGCTGCACGTTCCAGTTCGCTCTTGATCCTGTTGATCTTCATTGCATTCAGAAAATATTCAGAAGGCCGGTAAGGTCGTAACAACCTGCTGGCAGGTAAACACAACGGAAGGCCTGTACGCACTTCTACCGTGTCCAACGTATAAGTATTTTTCTTGCCTATAGGTATATATGCATCTGCACCACGATTGAGGCGCTTCAACATCGATTCGTTTTGAGTACTGCGAATATTCCAGAACCAGTCGCGAGGATTATCACGCACCGTTACAAACCCTTCTTCATAGCAAGCGCGAAGGTAATCTTCATTGAACTGATTTCGCGGAAAGACTAACGATCTTAATTTTTTACCATACAATGCTGCTGACTGTTGTGCTGCACGAAGATCAGCACGGAATTGTTCAACGGTCTGCCCTGCTTCATTACAATAGTAGTGAGCGAAAGTATGTGAGCCGAGCTCCTGGTATTGAGTATTCAAAATAATCTTAACCAATGACGCTGCATAATGGAATGGATCTTCTTGTTCGTCTTTACCTATACCATACTTGTCTATGAAATTATAGGCCGACAATTGCAAATCCGTATACGTTGGTTTCTGTGATGGTATAGCATTTCGCAGAGACTCGTTGTTATTATGAAACAACATCCCTACACTTGCCCATGTAACGTGCACTTCGTGTTTCTCAAACAACGAAAGCATCTGCGGAATAACCTTACGGGTATTAAAAAAATACTGCTGATACTGCGGCAGACTCCATTTCTCAAAGCCTCCCCAATGGAGTTCAAAGTCGAGCGAGATTGTAAATATACCTTTCGTCATGTAGTTGCATTGGTTGCGTTAGCCTGCGCGCGCCTCAGCTTCATTAACTGTTGATGTTTCCAGGCTTTCAATTTTTCTTCATCTAGAAATGCCATTACGACAAATAGAACCAAAATCATTACTTGACTCTTTTGTCGCATAGCCAACCCCAGGTTGCCCGAGATCTGTGCTAGTGCAATTGATATAGTGATGAAACTTAAGAAAGCTGTTTTTGCTAAAAAATTCCCTGTAACCAGAAACTTTAGTCCTTTCAGATTACCAATAAGCTTTAGAGATATCAGTAGGTAGAAAACATTTTCAAAAGAAACGATTATACCGAGCGCACCCGGAGCATCGAAAAAAAGCGGACGATATAAAAACGTAAAGACCTGCATCGGCAAACTATACTGAGTAATGTCTACACCCGATGATGCCTTGGTAAGTTCTTTTGCACGATGTGAAAGATCCAACCCCTGTGTTACAAATTCCTCCTCGTCAATACCCACCATTGAAAGAACATCTTTGTAAATGAAAAAGAAAGCAATGGAAGCTCCAGCTAAAAACATAATCCGCATAGCAACACTTACTCCTTTCGATGAAAAGATAAATCCCATCGCAGACGACACCAGTATAACAAGCATGACATGAGGCCTCACGTGGTAAATAATTAATCCACCTATGACCAATGCGATTATTCTTTTCTTAACATTGCATATGCCATAAAAAAATAAACCCAGCCCCATAAAGATGATAGACCCCTTTCCTAAAGATGTTGACCAGAAATGAAGGTTAGGTAAAAAGAAAATCAGCGTGAGAAGATCATACCCATAGAAGTCGTGTTTGAAGCGGATATTCTCTTTAAAGAAGATATAGAAGTAAACGAACCCAAGAAAACCAAAGAACGAGAACAACGCCATAACTGCTTCGTATGAAAACCCCAGGTAATTGACAAAAGGGTAAGTTACCCATTCAATGAACGTAGTACTAGTTCCATAAAAATCGGACCATGAATCGCCTCTGAAACCCATAGAAACTTTTCTGAAGTAGTTTCGTGAATCGGAAGGATTATATAGTATATATGCAAAATAAGCCAGAGACAACAAGATGTGATAGAAATACAGTCTCTTCAAAAGTGACTCGTCTATAATGGGATGTAATTGCTTTAACCTACCGATAAAGGCGAACGAAATAAATCCTGTTATTATAACGACAAGTATTCCTCCCAGCATTTCTAAAATAATTCAAGGTCTCCAAATGAAGGACTCCATCTTTCAAAGTCAGCAAAATTGGTCAAATCCGGTAACATTATATTATGAATCATTACCGTTGGGCCTACTTTACGTTTTAATACCAGCATATTTGTTCCTAGAAGATTCGCGATTCCGAAACTTCCTGATGTTACGTAGTCAACATTATGCTCCTGTACCTTCTTATCCAATATTTGCTGCAACTCTTGCACGTATTTTCTATCGGAGAGGAAAATATCAGTAATCCGCAATTCTTTGCCCGCAAACGTATGCTTAATCCTGTAAAAAAATAACGCCCTTAGGTCTTCATCTTCAACTCCACCTGCATGATATTCAGCTACAGGCACATTGGCATAGCGCCACCGAAGCGTGTCAACAGAATGATCTGTAATGACATGTGAACCATAAAGTGCATTATTCAGAGAAATCAACTTAGGAAGCCCGCTACTATTCAAATAATGTGCAATCAATTCATCTTTGCTAGAACCATTGTTTTCCTTCCATTTCTTTCGCAGCATCACGTCAACTATCATTGACACAGGCTTTACCATTTTCATTTGGATTGGCAACTTGCCAGCCTCTGCCCATCCTAATTTTGTATACCCCCGCTTGCTCTTTTTGTTAGGAGTGCTAAATAACAGGCCATATGCATTTTCGCGACAATGATCAATCAATGCTAAAGTCAACTTGCCAAACATTCCATTGCCTTGGTAATCGGGATGAACCACTGTATCAACACCTCGTACGGCTTCGATGACATCACCGCCCGATCTCCATTTCCAACGCATAAACGTTCGGATACCTACTATTTTATTCTTATCGATTGCCAATAGCACGAGCGATTTCCCAAATGGATTATCAACGTGTTTCCATCGCCAGTAAATTTCAGATTTAGGAAGAAGGCTTTCACCTAGTCCCAGTTTCAGTAGACTAACAATCTCGGGTATGTCACCTTCTTTTGCGAGGCGAATTTCCATATATCGAAAAAGCTTAAACGGGACCTTTTTTATTTTTGCAAAACATAGCTAGATACTAGTTTGAACGCTAAACACCTAGCAGTTCACTACATTTCTTATTGACTTTGTAGTGATAGAAAATTGTTACGCTAAAACAATTCAAGATCACCAACGGATGGACTCCAGCCATTAAAATTATGGAGGTTATTAGCAGCATCAAATGTTATATTGCGGACCGTAACA
This sequence comes from uncultured Chitinophaga sp., assembly GCA_966211525.1. GTDB lineage: Bacteria > Bacteroidota > Bacteroidia > Cytophagales > Cyclobacteriaceae > Ohtaekwangia. The sequence continues at coordinate 66,806 of CBIHOZ010000004.1, forward strand.
ACGGGCCCTACGGGTACTTTCCGCAAGTATAGGCCAGCCCCGTTCAACCAGGAGTTTAATCCGGATACCGTAGCATCATAGGCCGCATGCTGTTTCACCAGATCTTTTACCATAGCGCGTATCTCCGCCTTATACTTATCGGCATCCATGAAAATGTCTGTAACTCTCAGTTCATTACCAGCACTGGATGATTTCAATCTATATACCAACAAAACGTTCAGCTTCCCTCCTGTCTGTAATCCACGTGTAAAGTATTTGGCAACCGGTACATCTTGATATCTCCACTGCAGTGATTTAACGGTATGGGATGTAATGATCTGGTCTTTGCAGCGTAATGCATTTTGTTTTAGCAACTCTTCAAGACCAGGATGTTGAAGAAGCGACTCCTGGGGAGTACTATTCTCTTTAACAACGGATTGCTTTATTTTCGAAATGTTCAGCGCGACAGCAAACGGATGTAGTATCGGAACGGAGATTGGAAGTTTACCAGCCTCCTTCCATCCCATCTTTAGGTATCCAGGTTTACTGCTATTATTAGGCGTATTAAAAACAAAGTGCCATTTCTCGCGTGAACAATAATCCAAAAGCTCCAGGGTCAGCTTTTTAAATATTCCACGTCCTTGATATTTAGGATGCGTAGCGGTATCTACCGCACGAACAGCCTCAAAAGTTTGTCCGGCAGATTTCCACTGCCACCTCATAAAAGCGCGTACGCCTGCTAACGTATTATTCTCAAAAGCCAGTATAACGGGAGATTTACCGAATGGATTGTCTATATGCTTCCACTGCCAATACTCTTCTGATTTAGGCATGAGCTCTTCACCAAGGCTTTTTTTTAATAGCTCAACGATTAGCGGCACATCGTGTTCTGTTGCAGTCCTGATCTCCATAGAAGTTCTTTCTCATGCAATACTCGCCATTTTTCAAGACTAATTCTTTCCGCTAATCGAGGTAAATGCTAATTAATATACTTTTACTTCCTGCTTATATACTGCCTCCAATGCGTTCACCATTTTTTCCATACTGAATTCTTCTCTGACACGCTCCCTTCCTTGAAGTGCCAGTGCGTTTCTTTTCGTAGCATCTGCAATCAGTTCAGTGGCAAACTCAACTAAACGTTCCGGTTCCTCAACATCACACAAAAGGCCATCTATACCGGGTCGGATCACTTCTTTTATACCTCCTGCATTTGTACTAACTACAGCACATCCGGAAGACATTGCTTCCAGGAGTGCGATCGGGAGACCTTCGAAAACTGAAGTCATCATATACAAATCAAAGGTCGAGAGAAATGGGCGTACTTCTGTCTGCGTACCCGCAAAGTGTACTCGGCTTTCAAGGCCTAACTGCTTTTGTTTTTCTAACAACAGTTCTTTCAACGGACCATCGCCGACAATGATAAAATGTGTTTCCGGACGATGAGACAAAATCTTCTTAGCAAGGTCGATCCATACGTCCAAGCGCTTCTGAAATCTAAATACAGCTATAGTGCCGATCACAGGTGCATCAAGCGGTATATTAAACTTCGCCCGAATCTCTTCGCGTTGAAATCGGCCCGGAGCAAAACGTTCCGTGTTAACACCATTGAGAATCGTGATTAACGATGCTTTTAAATTGGACTTATGCTTACGGATAGATTGCTCAACATCTTCAGAGACTGCTATAATTTTTGTAAGCCAATTTAACGTGAACAGATTTGCTAATCGTGTGGCAATGTGATAACGCTCCTGTTTATTATGCTCAGTATATATTACCGGAATACCCGATAGTTTACCTGCGATGCGTGAGGCGATACCAGCCCACGGAAGATGAGCATGAATAAGATTAATACCATGCTTCTTCGCGTACGCGGAAACAGCCTTTGCTTTGAATAGCAGTTCAATGTTGTTGCGTGCTGCAATACAAGTAACTTTACCTCCATGTTCAAGAATCGAACTAACCATAGCATCTTTCCACGGAAGAAAGTATATATAATGAAACTCGAACTGATCTTTATTATGCACACGCAGTGTTTCAGGCAATAACATCTCAGCGCCTCCTCTACCCAATGACTTTATTACGTGAAGGATTTTTATTTTTTGATTCATCCGGCGCTTTTGCTATTAAGAACTTTTGTATATGTGGCGGCAAACTTTTGGGCAATGTTATTATTCATAAATTCTCTCGTCACAAACTGATAAGCATTCTTTTCTAACTCATCTGTTTTGATTGAGTTTGTCAGTGCCTCCGTTACAGATGCTATAAATTTCTGTTCATCATCCTTATCGATCAGCCAACCAGTTTCATCGTTTTTAACAACCTCACTGATGCCGCCAACATTATATGCTACTACTGGCACCTTGCAGTAGAACGCTTCTAATATTACTCCCGGAAGCCCCTCTATTCGACTCGGTAATGTAAATACATCCGCATTGGACAGAATCGATAGCACATCGGAACGATATCCTAACAATGCAACATGATTTTCTAGTCCCATCGCTGTAATTCTTTGCTTCAGGCTTTCACGGAGCTTTCCATCTCCCAGAATTAATAACCTGATATTGCTTTGCGTTTTAATTACCTCTTGGGTTATGCGCAGCAACGCTTCGTGATTTTTTTCCGGAACAAGACTGGCAACGTTAACAATTACTTTACCTGAAGTGAAATATGGAAGTATATCCGCTGATAGAGCTTTATTGACGGCCACGGCTTCAATGCCGATCGGCACCATGGTTGTTTTCTCAGGAGAAATGCTGTACGTCTTTATGAAATCAAGCCTGCACAATTCACTTACTGAAATGATATGTTCGAGCTGCTTAACGAGGAATTTATTAAAGATAAATTTAGAACGAGATGTAATGAAGTCGCTTACCTTATTTGCATTTCTATATACGATCGGAGTCTTCCACCGGAAGAACAATTTGGACAAGACAACGAACTTTAGTGTATCTCCTGCATTCGCCTGAATGACGTCAGGCTTATTCTCTTTTATATACTTTGCCAGTTGTTTCCATCCACCAACATCAAAGAATCGTTTTGACAACGGTCTTTTAAGATTCACCAGCTCACCTTTAAAAGGAAGTTTTGCATTGCCGTCCAGTAAACAAACAACAGTAACATCGTGCCCCATTGCCAACAAGTGGTTTGATAGTTGGCATGCAAACATTTCTGCTCCTCTAAGCTGGGGCTTTTGGATAAGTTGTAAAATTCTCACGCATTAATATTTTATCTGAAGTATATCACATACTTTCCTCATTTCGGTAAGCCATGTACCCTCCGACTCAAAATATTGAACTGCTTTTCTTTCCAGTGCATCTCGAAGCTGGGGTTGGTCTATCAATCTTTCAAGTTGTTGAGCCAAATTATCCACATCGCCAGCCTGGTATAAAATAATATCTTCACCGTCTTTAAACAGGGAAGGTATATCACCCGCACGTGGAGCGATCACAGCTTTACCCATCGCCAGATACTCACGGAGTTTTAGTGGCGAGTAGTGGAAGCCTGAAGCCGAATTAGCACTTACCAGGCCAATTGAAAAATTCTTTATGTAGGCGGGAATTGCTGTTATGGGTTGTCGGCCTGTAAGAATCACATGATCCTTCAGCCCAAGAGACGTGGCAAGTGTTTTTATCTTTTCATACTCTGAACCATCCCCTACTAACATAAGTACTGCGTTGCCAAACCGGCTATGTATCTTCTTAAAAGCATGAACTACAGTGTCCAGTCCGTGAAATGAGCGAAAGCTTCCCGTCCAGCCGATCACAATTTTATCATGCAACTTATAACGTTGCTGAATTTCATTTCCATTAACATTTGGATTGAATACATGAGAATCAACTCGATTATGAGAGACCACTACTTTCTCTGGGGAAACTCCCAAGGAGATTACTTTATCTCGTACCTCCTCGGATACACAACTTACCAGGTCAGCACCTTTCAATGACTTTGCTTCGACACGATTTTCAAGCCAATGCCCCCACAAAGGCCTTTTAACGCCCCACTTATTTGCCTCCCAAACAGCAAGCGCTTCAACGGAAATTACAAATGGCACATTTAACTTTGATGCAAGCCTCCTTCCGGGACCAGGAAACAAATCATGTCTTTCCCAGACCATCATAACTTTTTTATTCGTTAAAACTTCATCGCGCTCTACAGGCCAAACAGCAGGCTTACTTCTCTTCAACTTCCAATCTTTCAAAGCAGTGATTAGTATCTCTGGTACCAGCTTTCTCAACGTACTTCTATTGGCTGTACCTGTGACGCTGGCTTGCGCCCCTCTCGGGAATGAAATAGATTCATCAGGTGAAAAGATACCATCAGTTGTAGCAACAAGGGCGTTTCCCCAAAGCGTTCTCCCTGCTGAAGCCCAACCCGATGCAGTGATCCAGCCTGCTTCATTTCCACGCCAAGAAGAACTCGATCGCGGAACAATAAAAATTGAAGTCAGTCCCTCTGAATTGTTATCTCTTTTTTGCATTATCAATTATATATACTGCTCCAAAATTGACTTTAACGTATCGTCTGCAATGATATTCTTCCTGCTGTGTTTCTTGTAAATATTACAAAACGCCTCAAACTCTTTCTCTGGATCATGCAAACCTGCCGCTCTGATAACAGCAAGAGCCTTATCACCATCTTTCATGTGGTCTCTATAACCTGCACCGAAAGGAGTTTTATAAAACGTAAATCCGGTGATATATAATTCAGAAAAATCTGACTCCATAATTGCACTCAATCCACAAATACCTATGGTAGGTCGAAATCCGTCTAATCTTGCCACGAGATTTCTATACCAGACTTTGTCAAGCGAGTAAACCGTTCTCTTCGACAAATATTTCTTATAGAAATTAAATGTAACTCTGTACCCTGGATAAGCAGCAATTGGGTTAATGATGTATTTAACCCCCTGCCTGTCATACAACGCTAGGTCTAACTTCCCTCCTCCGGTTTCCTCGTTCTCAAAAAAACTGTGAAACAAGATATCTGTTCGAGTACCAATATCAGGTGCCCATTTTTTGGTATCAACAAGATGAGGAGCCTTATTAATCCTTACCACATAGTCAAAACCATCAATAAACTCGCCGCGATTTGTATTATAAGCAGAACTTGCCGGTCCAACAATGGCAATACGTTTTTTCACCAATATACTCTTATCAAAACGCTTTGTAAAGCGCATCATTAATACAAAACCATAAAGAGCGCGGTATATCTTAGCCAGGATTTTCATACATCAAGTGTAATAAGCGACACTGTCAAAAGCCCGAATATACCCAACACCTACGCCTTCGAGACTAGCATTGTTATATCCATAAAAATCAATTCCATGTAAAGAGGCGGCATCATAATCATTCATAGAGTCTCCAATTAATGCTATATTCTGAGGAATATATTTATAGGACTTCAGAATTGAATGAACCAATTCTTTTTTGGGCGTTGGAGAACCATTAATGGATTCAAAATAGTTTTTAAGTCCTAGCACATCACATAAGTATATCAATTCTGTTTGGTCAGAGCCAGACACGATATGCATTTTAAACTTTTTATGATTTCGCTTTACAAAAGCCACAGACTCATCGATCAATAAATCTCTGTTTATAAGTTCTTTCCGCATTACTTCGGAAAACTCGAAAGCCAAACTATCCACCTGTACACTGGTTATTGACTCCTTTCGAATCTGTTCGAAAAAATACTTGAACTTAACGTACCGCGACAATCCCCCATTCTGCCGATGGTATATCAATAGCTGTTCAACTTCATGTTGAGGATACGATGACAGAACTATTTCAAAGCCTCGATCACGCACCGGCATCGAGTCCATCAACACACCATCAAAGTCCCACAGAATTACTTTATACTTTGAAAAGTTTATCATATATGGCTTCGGCTATTAAGAAATCATCGATCCAGTCAATATCGAATGACTTGATCTTGTCCTGCTCGTACAAATAAGGCTTAATGCCTATTCTGTTTGACTGTTTCAGGTATATATCTCTGGAGGTAATGAACATTGCATGATTTACTTCATATAGTATAGGCAAATCTTGCGTGCGAGGCCAGCGGTTCGCGCCTGCATCGTAGTTGGCGACATTTCCATTTTGATCAAGCAAAAAGTTTTGAAGAGGCATTACACTAATGAGTGAATCATATCCCTCTTCTAGTTTAGAGAAGTACTTTTTGATACCCAAGTCATAGTCTTCCGCTTTTACAAACGGTGTTGTAGTATGTCCCCAGATAATATGGCTTTCCCTTACGATTTCTGGAACATATTTGATAAGGTCTGTTAGCACAGTTGTGTCCGAACACAGGTGGTCAGGTCGCGGAATCACTTTGATTTTCGTCTGGTGCGAATCTATTTTATTGGCAATCTCCATCGAGAACTCGTCATTGGTCGACAGCACTACGTTAGACAGCTCCTTACATTCCATCAGCTGCCGAAGCTTTAATTCAAGAATACCTCCTGATATCCCGGCAAACGGCCGAGTATTTTTTGATTTAACACGTTGACTTCCTTTCCTGGTCGGCAGGAAAAAACATATATCTTTTTTCATTCCAAATACGAGTAAACAGAGGTTATCGGTAAATTTTTATAGTTGGTTGGAGTAAGCGAGTTCAACGCTATATCGCAGTGCTTCCTAAACGCGTTAAATAAAAATTCATTTTCATCCGAAAGACTTTTTTCAAGTTGTGTAATTGCTTTCTCTTGGTAGCCATCATATCCTACCAGGAAAATTTCTTTTGCGTTTAACTGAAGTGCTGTTTGCAAGGCCAGCGCGGAGTGAGAATCTTTTAATGTAGCCGTAAAGTCAATATTCGAGAGTTCGAAACTTTTACCAACCAATGCTTCCGGTATATATGTACCCATCTTCCTAGGGTATGGCGGTAATACACATTGTCCCTTGAAGTTAACCAGATTCTTAAACACATTCTCAAGCCGGTGCCCTTCATTACCTACCAGGCAAAAATATTGGTCGGCTTGTGTATCTTCATAATTCGCAGCATTTTTTGAACTTGCATGAATTATGCAAATATCATTTTGCCGATTGCGTATAAACTCTTTGACGGCTATCTTATGAAGATTAGCGTTCGGTCCCCCACCTATTACTATAACTTTTGAATACTGTTTGCTGGGCTGAAAAAGAGGCAGCTTTTGATTGTCCTGCACTTTTTCTTTCTGATTATATAGAGCCCTTATGATGCTGTTGAAAGAATAAAATCTGCGTGTTACCCACTCCATTACATCTTTCTGGGGAAGCGAGTTTGCGCCGGATACCATATAGGGAAGATTTGTTCCCCACCCATAATCCAGTTGTAGTTTTTCGAAAATATCTACAACCGCACTCAGAGCATTGAAATCTGTTTTCAATCCCTGCGATGCATTCAAGGCGGTCAGGAGTAATTCTGTTTTCAAATTACCAGCTCCTCTTCCCATACCAGTTACGGTAGCATCTATTATATCAGCACCATGCTCGAGTGCCGTCAGTGAATTGATAAGCGCAAGTTCCATGTTGTTATGTCCATGAAAACCAATCTTACACTTCGTACGCTCTTTAACAAGGTTAATTACTTCCTTTACGTCCTGCGGATATACGCCACCATAAGAATCAACCATGTAAAAATAATCGGCCACAGCATCAACCTCCTGTATTTGATTGAGGAAGTCTCCATACTGCTTCCATTTGCTCATATACATCACATTAAAGCCCACCTCAAAACTTAATTTCTTTATCTCCTCAGCAAGCTTTAACGCACGTCCCAAACACTCTGGATCCAGTGCGATTCTTACCATATCGATAAGCCCTTTGCACGGTTCGAGCAAATCTTTTACATGCTCCGGTCGCACATCTTTCTCATTGAGAATGATAACAAGCTTTTTATTCGATAAGGACTTTGCTTCAGAAAGTACATATATAGGGCAGTAAAAATATTCGCCTAAGTATTCTTTCATGGGATTGCTTCTGTATCCTATTTCCAAATAATCTACAGGTAATTCGTTAAAAGACTTGAAGTACGTGTGTACCAGTTCTTTGTTAAAATCCCAGTTGGTATAGTAACCTCCATCCCGAAGTGTGCAATCTAGTATCTTCATTTAAAAAATAATTTAGATTCTAATAACCTCTAAAACCTATTTTTATCAACGGCCATAATCTATCTTTAAAAGAGTTCCTTTTAAAATCCGATGCATATAAAATTACAAGAAAAAGAAAGTACAATCGAGAATATAAAAATCCGTACTCGCTATTTAAATAATGTCTTAGATTCGGGAAATAAAATTTAGTCTTCTTCGAAAAAGCATCGTTTGCTGAGTAGGATTTCCCTTGATAGTGCACTACCTCCCCTTCCGGAAAATACAACGTGTTGAGATTATTTCTTTTGAAATCACGACACCATTTAATATCCTCACAATACATAAAATAATCCTGGTTCAAAGCAAAATCTTTAAAATGAGTTAAATCCTTTCTCCTGAACATAAAGAAGGCTCCGCTAACCCAATCAACCACCTGGACTTTATCAAAATGAACGGGATCCGGCTTTACTCTAAATAGACGTTTAAGAAGATCCGAAATAGTTGGAAAGTTAAAAAAAGATCGCTGCCAACTAAAATCAGCATTTAGAAGTTTACAACCAACTACTCCGATTTCATCTCTAGAGCACAATTTTTTGTAACTCAGTGAAATGGCATCATTAATCAACGAAGTATCATTATTTAAGAGTAGTATAGTCTCGCCAGTAGATGCTTTTATTCCTATATTATTAGCTTTGGCAAAGCCTACATTGCTTTCGTTTCTAATGATTCGAAGCCCTGAAGAGACAAATCCAAATGCATCAGCATCAAAATATTGACTCGCATTGTCAACGATAACAATTTCCAAGGACACGTCTTTAGTTTTTTCCAACACTGACCTTACACACTGGAGAGTAAAGTCAAAAGTGTTGTAATTAATGATTATTACCGAAACATCTACCATCCTAGGCAAGATAATATGGTTTAAAATCCAAACTTGCCACTTTCATTATACTGCAATTAGGATCAATTAACTTAGTCAAAATAAATAGTCTCAGTCCAAATTGATAAGCATATATAGCTGTGCTACTGTTAAATGAGTAAACTGTTGGCCGATATTTTAAGAAGATTAACTCTAATGGATCTTCTTCGGCTACTTCGATAAAACCCATGCCAGGCTCGTATAATGAAAGCAATTTCTTCGTTTCAATCCGAACCTCTTTGCTATCTGATGGATGAAACTTAAAGTGAAGTTTGGTTACTCCCATTTCCTTAATCCGGCTCAAGACTAGTTTCATCTTCTCAACATAAACGTTAATTTCCATTTTATAAGGATATACATCAACAAATGGAGCTAAAACTAAAATGTGACATATGTTATTTGATTTTGGAGTGTTCCTAATTACTTTACTTATATCCAGTTTATGGGCATTTGGTTCAAACGGAAATGCTTCTGCTCCTAGTTTATAAATTGAAGTATACCATGATGGGAAATTATTAACTCCTAATAGCCGATTGAAATGAATCTCGACAAATGATAATTTCGTTCGTCCATGGAAGCTAACGGAATTTAAATGATCTATAATTTCTTGGTACTTCAGATATGATAGAGTACCTTCCTCAATATAATTTAATGCTACACACCTACGATCACTGCAAATGACTTTCAAGCCAGTAGGTACCAAATGAGGAACATATAATTGGAAATCTCTTTCTTTAACAATGGCGGAAAACCACTTCTTAAAGCGATAAATCTGAAAAGGCGAGTACAGTATTTGTTTCCAAGTCTCTAATAATATCTTCTTGCATGGTGTGAACTTACTTTTCAATAACGGATCTAGAGAGTGCTTGAAATTTCTTCCAAATAAAATTACGACATCATCAGTATTTATCTCATTTTCCTTGATGATCAACTCAATTACAAGCTGGGTTATCCACGAGTGCGAATAAAATATATGAAGAGGCTTTTTACTTTTTATTGAGTTCATATTACAAAGTATTAGCTAGACCCACTTGATCACCATATAAACATCGGCAATAGTTCAGTACATTAAAATTTTCTCCCAACTGCTCATAACCTTTTCCTGCGTGAACCTGTCCAACCCCTTTGTAACATTACTTTTCAAGTGCATATACAAATCCTTGTTTTCAAGAAACTCTGTCATGGCTAATCCCAATTTTTCATAGTCTCCTACAGGAAACAAATAGCCGTTATCACCATGAAAAATTATCTCCTTAGGGCCGGTCTTAGCCAGTGATGAAATCACTGGCGTACCCAATGACAATGCCTCTACTACTACATTAGGGAACCCTTCGCGAAGCGATGCGTTTATCAGCGCTATCGCGTTACTCATATAGGGATGTGGATCACCTATAAATCCTTTTAATATAACACAATGAGTTAGCCCGAGCTTTTTAATGAGTACTTTCAAATGAAGCATCTCTGAACCATCTCCTAGGATAACTAAATCCGCTTTTTCAAAAATCCTGAATCGATGGTAAGCCTCGATAACTTGCGCTACATTTTTTTGCCGACTAAGTCGGGATACTATAATAAAGTAGGGGCGACTCCAAAGTATATTTTTTGCTACATCATTGTCCTTTCTAGGTAGCGGAATAGGATTGTAAATAGTTACCAATTTATTCTTGTTCAGAAAAAAACGTTTAACGTCTTCTTTCAATTCTTCTGAAGGGCAAACCACATATTTAACCCAAGGCATGTTATAGAAAAACCAGAATTGCCACTGTTTATATTTTTTATAACCAATCAACGGATAAATGTCAAACCGTGTCACGGTATGTCTGAAAAAAACAGATGCCGCAAGCAGACTGCCGATTCTAGACATTGCAATTAATCGTTTAGGCCGGATTGCTTTAACAAGCTGTCTTACTTTGAAAACGACATAAAATGCACTAAGTATCTTGCTGGTGTATCGCTTGTGATCTACATGAACAATATTTACCCTGGGATCCAAATCAAAAGCAATGCTGCGTATGAACAGAGCAATTGTAACTGCATGGCCTTGACTAACCAAATGATTAGCAAGTATAGCAGTATTCCGTTCAGCACCGCCTTTCTTTAAGGAACCTATCAATAGAAGATAATTAAGTCTCATCAATTGTAAGTCGGTAAGAATTTACTGAGTAGCGAGGAACTGTTATAAACAACCAGACGTGTTTTTTCAGAGATTTTGTGTTTACTGATATTCATGATCAAATCCTCCACAATAAGTTCTCCATAAGCTTTGTTATTGGTTTTGTGAACTGAGTTATTACTGAATACTTTGTTATTTTCTTCAACCAATGAAGACACGATCTCATGAGGAACTAAGGGGTTTTTCAGAAATGCTTGATCATAAAAATAATCAGAATGCATTAGATCAATGCCGCAGATAATGATCCGTTTATATCTCATTTTGATTCCTAAAAAAAGAAGGGCAATTATTGAAGCTCTTTTGCCAAAGTTGACAGATTGGAACATTCTATGTCTGTAAAAAAAATCAATTATCGATAATGATGATTTAAAATAGTTGAGGGAAGATCCAGGTACAGAGAAAAAATCTATAAAATACCCCACATCAAGCACCCGATCACGTAAAGTGATGTCTCCATAAAAACTTAAATCTTTATATGCAATCAGAGACGATTTATACTGTTGCTCCGTTAGTAGAAATAGCTCTTTAAAAACATTATATCGACCTTTATCCCTTGGCGTTTCGAAAAAATAAAAATTAGGTATAAATGAATGTACCGGCCAAAAGTTAAAACCTATACTATCGTAAGATGCAAATTCTTCCCAATGCTCTCTTGTAATTTCATTTATGGATTTTCCACTCCCAAGTATAACCAATGTATCCGATTTCTTTCGTCTAAGCAATTCGTCCCAAGCGACAGTTCTACTTCGTTCAATTTTACGAGAGTTAACCTTTATTAACTTCCAAAATAGTTTATAAACGAAGTAGTATATATATACAATGTGTTTAATCATTTTTGAATCAGAATTGTTGCAGTTCAACCATTTTCCTAAATCTCTTTGAATGCACCTTCAAATCATCAAAATTGCCAACATCTTCTATTATACCTTTATTGAGATAGATAATCTTATCAGCATTCTTAACTGTTGATAATCTGTGAGCAATGATAATGATTGTAAATTGTCCCTTGAGTCGATCTATGTTTTCCTGAATACTTCGCTCCGTCTCCGAATCAAGAGCAGAGGTTGCTTCATCCATAAATAGAAAGTCAACATCTTTGTATAATTCACGAGCAATAGAGATGCGTTGTTTCTGTCCTCCACTTACCATAATCCCGTTGTTTCCTAGCTGCGCCTTCTCTTTATCCGGCAAGCTCATCACGAAATCATATATAGACGCCATTTTCATCGCCCGTTCAAATCGTTGAATATTAGCTGGCGTTGGTGTATCCCAAAATGTTATGTTGTTGAATACAGTATCGTTGAAAATAACAGGCTCTTGCGTGATATACCCTATCCTTTTTTGAAATGATACCATATCAATGGTCTGGCTGTCTTTACCATCAATAAAGAACATTCCTTTTTCGCTATCCAGCAATCCACTCAATACGTTCATCAACGTTGTTTTACCTGAACCGCTTTCACCCACCAAAGCAACAGTTTCATTTCTTCGGATTTCCAGCGAGATATCACGAAGTATAGAATCGTTTCCATACGAGAACGATAAATTTTTCAACTGAAGTGATTTCTGAAATGTCCCAACCTGTTCAGTCCCCCGTTCTTCCTGCTGCGATCGAAGTTCGTTCGTAAACTCAGACATGTTTTCCAAAGAACCAGAAACTGACAAAAACGTATTCCAGTAATTCTGAAGCGCCATTAAAAAGGTGAGCGATCTGTAAAAAAACAATAAACTCAGAATGATCAATCCCAGGCTCTGAGAGAAAAATTTTACTTGAACCAGAATCACCGACACAACAACCAGCATAACAATAGGCTCTCTCATGGCAGCAAGAAATGTAGACATTACCCCGATTCTCCTTTGTGCAGCTTCTATCCTAAGAATGATTCGCTTTAACTTATCACCAAACTCGTGTATCAATCCAGTTGCCTTCAGGTATTTGAAGTTTGCAACCTTCTGAATCAATAACCCTTGAAAACTGTGCGACTCTTTTGTCAGCTCGCGGGATAAAGCTTTTGTTATTTGGTATATCTTTTTGAAAATAAGGTTGGTAAGTGCCCCACCAACGGCTACGAGAATTGCAAACTGTGGATTTACCATAAACGCCATAAAGATGTATACTGCAACCAATACTCCATATTGAAAGGATGTGAAATAAGACCGGTAGGCCTGCAATACTTTCTCTACTTCTCCACTAAACGTATTCTGAATTCTTCCGGAATCACTTCCAACAAATGCCTTATATCTGAACCCTGAAAGTAGCGTGATGTTTGAAAATCGAATTGTTCTTATAAACCGTTGTTGCAAGAGTACTTTATAATACCCTTCGGCAAATTTCATTAATCCTTTCATAGCAAAAAAAGTAAGGATTACAAGCAGAACAGTTTGAAGCGTGAGACTAAAGCCCAACCAACTCAAGCCATCCACCAGAAAAGACAAGTTGCCCATTTGTTCAGACTGTATAGGAGCACCACTATTATCTACCATCTGTAGCAGCGGGAGAAACATGGCCAAACCAAAACCGTCCAGAACACCTACTGCTAAACTGAGCCCGACTGAAACAAAAATCCTATAGCCGAGATAATTATAGAAATAGTAGAAGTCTTCAAATTGCTTCGCAATTAATTGCTTTAACCTATTCACAGATCCAGAATTTATACAAATTAATACCTCCAGGGATTTCATTTTATACTAAGCCCTGACTTAGTATAGTCTCACATAGTGCCCAGTCCAAAGGGGAGTCTATATCTTGTGAGTATAGCTCATCCATAACGTACTTTTTCACTTTTTTAAATTCGTGAAGCGGTTGCCTTCGCAGTGATGAAACATTGATCATATATAGCGATCCGTTATAAAAATAGCTTGTTGGAGCATCTTGTCTTCTTTTGAACAGACCTGGCTTACTTTTTTGAAGAAACCCCTCCTGATCTTCTTCAAAAATATTAAAGTAAGGACTGTAAGGGCTCACCCCTACGGACACAACCATGTCCCAAGAATTATCATATAGCGCTTTGATATCCTGTAAATGTTGTGCTTTGCGAAAAGGTGACGTTGGTTGCATCAATAAAACGGAGTCATACCTGATTCCGTTCTTCTCATAAAAATCCAAGGCGTGTAGCAGCACCTCATAGCTACCTGCTGTATCTGTGGCTAATGCTTCTGGTCTGGTAAAAGGAACTTTTAAACCAGTTTCCTGAACGCAATCAATAATGTTATGAGAATCGGTAGAGACACATATGTTAGCATCATCCGTGAAAGTTCTTGCAGCTTTAATACTATGATGTATCAAAGGAACACCTCCCAATGGCTTTATATTTTTAAAGGGTATACCTTTGGAACCACCGCGTGCCGGTATAATTACTAAAGTTCTCATTACAGCTCAAGGTGCTTAATATCCATCTGTGCTTTGAGGAAATCCTGCTGATTACCTATATCTAGCCAGTAGTTCAGTATCGGGAAGTTCACCACCTTTCGGCTTTTGCGTATCAGATCATCCATCAGATCAGTTGCATTATACATGCCTTGTGCCGGAATAAGATCGCGAAGCTTCGACTTCAGCAGGTAAATCCCCGCATTGGAATAGTATACATAGGTAGGCTTTTCTTTGAGAGAAGTGACATGAAGATCATCACTCAGCTCCAACACCCCATAGGGTATATTAACGCTATATGGCACACTAGCCACGCACATATCTGCGTTGACTGACAAAAAGTGTTTATAGAAATCCTCGAAATCCAGTGTGGTAAGTATATCTGAATTCATTACCAGGATATGTTCATGTCGGATCTGTGGCGCCAAACGAAATGCTCCGATTGTACCCAGCGGTTCATCCTCTTCAATATATTTTATCTTGACACCTTTTGACTTTCCATCTCCAAAGTAGTCCTGAATGTTTTTACCCAGATATTTAATGCTGATATAAAAATCCTCAACGCCATATTTGATAAGTCTGTCGATGTTGTGTTCAATAATAGGCTTATCCCCTACTTTCAACATTGGTTTAGGAGTAGCATCGGTAAGCGGCCTTAATCGTTCGCCTCTACCACCTGCCATGATAAGGGCCGATATAGGAACAATAGCCTGTACTTGTTTCAGATCGATCAGTTTAATAACGCGTTCCATTGTATCAAGCACCGGAAGCAGATGAATCTTAAGCCCCTTATATAGCTTTACTTCATCTGCATTGATCTGATCTTCACGAAGAAATTTAAACTTCCGATTCATGTAAAGATTCACGTTCTCAGAGATTTCCCTACCTGACAACAAGCCTCTCCGTATATCACCATCGGTTATAGTACCTAAAAGTCTTCCTTCCTCGTTGATTATAAAAAGTGTACGACTATCTTTTGATGATAGTGCATCTAACTTTTGTAAAGCCTGGCGAGCGTTGCTTTTGTCGTCCAGTATATATTCTTTAAAATCAACAAACATAATCCTATGTCTAGTAAAATAATTGCTTTAACGAATTACATATCTTATCGGCAGAACCGTTCTGATAGTATATATTTTCACCTTTATAGTCTCCCTTCCCCGAGATTGATTCAACCGCTTTTAACATAGCTTCACTGGATACAGGAACGTTCACTACATTATCCGATTGCATTCTTCCCTTCTGGCGGTCTCCTACATTAATTACATATTTACCCAAGGATGCTGCTTCAATAATTCCACTGGATGTATTTCCCAATAGAAAAGCAGAATGATGTATCACTGAAAAATATCCCCTCGTACCAAGATTCTCGACCATCACTATATGGCGTTGACCTGACAACTTCGCGATAAATATATTTCGGACAGTAGCGCCCAATGTATCAGCGTTTGGCATTGTAATAACGATCTGAAACTGAGACAAAGCTATGAACGTCTTTACCAACTCATTCGCATACTCGGTATTCTCTGATACATTTACAGTTTCCGGGTGAAATGTTACCAGTATAGTGGGAGCAGTCATGTCAATGTTCCATTTGTTTTTAATCTCATCCTTCGATAAGAAAGCAATGTCTGCCAACGAGTCAAGACTCAACGCCCCTACATTATATATACGCTCGGGTTCATCAAGCATTTGTCCCAAACGTTCTGCATATGCTGCTGTCGAAGCAAAGTGACACCATGCAGCCTGCGAAATGGAATGCCTGAAAAAATTATCAATAGCACCCAGCGTTTTTTCACCACCATGCAAATGAGCAAACTTTATTCCGAAAGGAACACCAGCCGTTACTGCTGCGAACATTTCATAGCGATCGCCCAAACACAACACAATATCATATTGACTCGCATGCGTTCCCCAATACTGAGAGAACTTCATCATCGTTAGCGACATTGCCGTGGCAATGGCTTCGGGAGAATCACCAGTCAATAACGATTCGATCTTCGCATCGACCGGAAAACCTTCTGCTTCAATCGTCTTTAGAGTGTAACCGTGAAAAGGAGATAAATGACTTCCAAAGGCAATGATCCTCAAATTAAAGAATGAGTCGTTCTGCATCTTCTTCAAGAGAGGAAGATAGATTCCAAAATCTGCTCGTGAGCTCGTCAGAACGCCTACTCTCATTGGAAGTGCTGCCATGTTAATTTCTCACCTGCTGCTAGATTCTTCGACACTTTTTTCCCGATAACAAGGTCGATTAACATGGGAGATATACCATCACCAGGTCGCTTCATAATGAGATCACCCTTCGACAATACATCGCCTTCCTTTTTATCAGTTGCTAAATGTATACTCTTTCTTACCAGACTTTTATTCGGAGCCTCCGATGCCGAAGGGCGTTTCCTTCCATCACCTTGCAAGGCCAGTTCTACATTACGAATGGATTTTACCATGTGGGCCAATTCACTCGGCTCCAGTGACGCTTTATGATCAGGGCCTGGTAAATTACGATCGAGTGTAAAGTGCTTTTCAATTACTGTAGCTCCCAAAGCAACAGAAGCAATTGGAATTTCTATACCTAATGTGTGATCAGAATATCCAATGCGAACTTTGAATGCATCCCTGATCGAAAGCATAGCCCCCAGGTTTACATCTTCAAAAGGTGTAGGATATTGTGAGTTACAATGAAGAACCCCTATATCTTCGATTGGAACACCCGCAGCCGTTAATACATCCAGTGCCTGTTCAATCTCTCCCAGGGAAGACATACCTGTAGACAACAAAACCGGTTTCTTTTTTGAAGCGATATGTTGCAGGTACGGATAATTTGTAATCTCTCCCGATGGTACTTTAAAGAAATCTATCCCCAGGGAATCAAGGAAGTCGAGACTATCTTCATCGAAGCCGGTTGAAAGGAATTTGATGCCGGCTTTCGTTGCATATTCTTTTAGTATATAATGATCTTCTTCGCTTAACTCAAGCTTCTTAAGCATGCCATATTGCGAATCATCTCCATCGTTAATATTCTTTGCCTGGTAAGCAGCTTTCTTTGCTTCCGTACTTACAAGTTTATCAGCTTTAAAGGTCTGAAACTTCACATAGTCGGCACCTGCTGCCGCTGCCGCATCAATCAATTGCTTTGCCTTTGCTATTTCGCCATTATGATTAACTCCGGCCTCTGCTATAATAGTTACTCGACTCACAGTGTTATATTAAAGATTATAGATATCAGATTTATATCCAGCTATATTTTGTGGCTGACGGAACCATTCAATGGTCTCTTTCAGTCCGGCATCAAGTGTATACTTTGGCTTCCAATCAGTATACTGCATGAGTTTCTGATTGCTTCCAAACAATCTGAACACCTCGCTCTTCTCAGGTCTCAATCGTTGCTGATCCTCCTCGATTGTTATACTTGAACCAATCTGGCTTACCAGTTTACGAGCGAGGTCTCCGACTGAAATTTCTGATTGCGTAGCAATATTCACGTCATGGCCTACCAGTTCATCGCATTTCGCTATGGCTACAAAACCTTCAACCGTATCTTTCACATAAAGCAAATCGCGCGTAGGTGTAAGATCGCCAAGCTTTAATGATGATGCACCATTCAAAAGCTGCGTTATAATAGTAGGTATAACGGCCCTGGCAGATTGCCGGGGACCAAACGTATTGAAAGGACGTACAATTGTAATCGGCAGGTTAAAGCTTCTGTAAAAAGATTCAGCTATACAATCTGCACCGATTTTAGAGGCTGAGTACGGGGACTGTGGTTGACGAGGATGACGTTCGTCTATTGGTACATACTGCGCTGTACCATATACTTCAGAAGTTGAAGTAACCAGTACACGTTTCGTATTAAGATCACGTGCGGCTTGTACTACGTTCAGAGTTCCCTTTACATTCGTATCAACATAGCTGTCCGGCGAATGATAGCTGAACGGTATAGCAATGAGCGCTGCTAAATGAAATACGACATCAACGCCTTGCATAGCCGTACGCACTCCGTTAGGATCGCGTATATCTCCGGCAAAAATCTCAAGTCTATTCTTTAGCTCTTTGGGAAAAGTATCAATCCATCCCCAACTGTTAAAAGAATTATAGTAAACAAAGGCTTTTACTTTGCAGCCTTCCTCAAGAAGCCGCTGTGTAAGGTGGCTTCCTATAAATCCATCAGCACCTGTAACTAATACAGTTTTATTTTTTAATTCCATGTGTCAATAAAATATTCGAGTAACCTAATATTCTTTGTTTCTTGGCATAAAGACTAAAGATTCATTTAGCTTAGTACTATCATTGTTCAAAAACTTACGCGAATCTATTCCTGATAATAGTCATTACCATTTTTCTTTTTCTTACGGCCATAGTATCCTCCGTACTGATACCCCGCACCGTAGCCATAACCATAGCTATACCCTCCATAACCGTAACCAAGTCCTGATTTACGAAGGTCATTAAATAACACACTTACTCGAAGTAATCTTCCTGAGCTGTAGAATTCGTCAAATGATCTCAGCGCTTCCTTTGGCGTATAATCTTGTCGGATAACAAAGAGCGTATGATTGACATATTTTGACAGGACAAACGCATCGGTAACCAAACTCAACGGAGGAGTGTCTATAATGACGTAATCAAACTTATCTCGTAAATAGTTTACCAATTCTTCCATTGCCGGACGAAGAAGTAACTCGCTTGGATTGGGTGGCATCGGTCCGCTGGCGACCAGGAACAGACTATCAACAGATGATGCCTGGATGATCTCTTCCTTGCTTGCCATACCCGATAAATATTGGCTTAGCCCAATAGCATTATTCAAGCCTAGCTCATCATACAATTTAGGCTTTCGAAGATCGGCCCCCACAATCACAGTTTTTTTACCTGCTAACGCATATACGGTAGCGAGATTAAGAGTAGTAAAGGATTTACCTTCTCCAGGAATAGAAGACGTCACCATAAAAATCTGATGATCTTGATTTCCTGTAAAATAGTTAAGGTTAGACCTTAATGCCCGAAAAGACTCAGCCATCGAAGAACGTGGCTTGTTATATACAATCAAAGCATCTGATGCCGGATTATGTCCTACAGCACCAATTACAGGGGCTGATGTCATATTTTCTATATCGTCCTTTGACTGTATTTTATTATTGAGAATCTCCAGTAATATAAATATAGATAACGGCACCAATAAACCTATACCAACACCCGTCATTAGATTCTGCATCGTTTTTGGAGATATAGCGCCACCTGCCATCGGGGGATTTACTACAACAATATCTGACGTGGTCGATGCCATCGAGAGACCTGCCTCGGTCCTTTTCTGCAAGAGAAATATATACAGGTTTTCACGGAGTGAATAATTACGCTGTATACCAATCAATTCACGCTCTGTACTAGGTAGTTTGGCTAGTTGATCTTCTACTATTTTTATCTGATCGTTTATAAATTTGATGTTAATCTTTTGAGTACTGCGACTATTTTCGATTGTCTTTAAAATATCATTTTTTAAGAACTGAATCCTCTTAAGTTTTTCCTGGTAGTTCGGGTTGTCTTCTAACCGCAGTACTCCTTTAGCTGAATTAGTTTTGTATAAATTAACCTGCCCTTGCTCCTCGATAAGGGATGTTATAAGCTTCGATATTATTTCGTCTGTGATACCAACACTCTGAGGAGTGAAAATACCTTCATACTGATTTTGTTCCAGCAGTTGCGATATATAGTTGAAGTAATTATCCAATAACCTGTATTGAAATTTTTGATTTTCATAGTCCTGAAGTTTCAGGTATAGCCTATTTGTTTCTTCGGCAAGCTCTGTAATAACGTTCCTTCGCTTGAAGTCTTCAACCTGATCTTCGTAGTGCTCAAGGGAATCTCCGATAACTCCAAGTTGATTATCAAGGAACTGTATTGCACGTGCCACCATTTTATTTTTTTTTTCAACATCATAGTCCTGATAACGCTCGATAAATTTACTCAGAAAGTTGACTTCCTTTTGTATAACAGATCCATTGATCTCAAGATCAACCACAGATGATCCAGACATAGCCCATCCGATTTTCAATCGGCTGGAATACGACTTTGCTAATAATAACGGATCATTAAATCTCACGATTAGCGTTTTGTTTAGTAATTCAGAAACGTCTGCTTTCCGACTTACACATAGACGGTAGCCATTTATTTTAACAGTGTCATTAAAATGCAATGAAGGAAATTCTTTTCCAGGCTGGTCATCATCAACTTTATATTGTAGCGAATAGGTATTCTGATTTATTACCTTGAAATAGAATGATCTACCATACGGGAGTTTTTCACCATTTGCAATGGCTTTGATAACTATAGGAAAGTTAGGCTCATAATATTCTGTTGTTTTAATATCTCCTTCTCTAAAATAGGATACATCAAAACCCAGTTCCTCCACTACTTCTTGAAGCAGTGGATATGATTTCATTATATAAATTTCGTTATAAAAATTTCGGTATTCAGAAACCAATTCATTGTTATACAAAAATTTGGCCCCAACGTTTTCCTCACTTTCACGAATTATGATCGATGCTTTAACCGGATATATACGCGTGCTATAACGGTTCATCAGATAAGCAACGCTAACACTGATGATAAGAGAGAGCAGTATAATATACCAATAGCGTATGGCACGATCAGCAACTCTTTTAAAATTGATTTGAATCCCTTTGGAAGAAGTCGCAGGGGCTTCATTAATCTCTGGTATAGGAACCTGGGTATTCAAAGTTTTATCGGGATAAAGTTACTATTAACACTATAAACGAAATGGTGGTAGTTATTATACCCAGGTTGTTCGTGAAATACCTTCTGAAAGGACGTTGTCTTAACGGAGGAACAATAATTACATCGTTTTGCTGGACAAAATAATAAGGAGATTCAACGTACTCCTCCTTTAGCAGATTAACATAGAATACTTTAGTACTATCTCCACTTTGCCTTAATACTTTAACATGGCTTCGATCAGCTAATTCAGACAAACCACCGGCCAGGCCTATCGCTTCCATCATTGTCAGCCTGGTGTTTGTTGCCAAAACCGTCTGCTCATTATTTACTTCACCTAACACCGTATACCTAAAGTTTAACATTCTCACCCTGACAACGACATCAGGTAAAAACTGCAAAGCTCGCTTTTGAATAGAATCCTTGGCCTGAAATAGCGTTAATCCCGCCACTCTTATCTTTCCGAGCACCGCATAATCTATTTCTCCTTTGGTGTCAACCAGAATACCATTCATCATAGCTCCAGAACTGCCACTCCCTCCACCGCTTCCACCTGAATTCACATTCAATTTTGACAAAAAATCAAAGGCGTCATTCTCTTTACTAAGTGTCTCAAATGTGATGCTTAATATATCGAGCGGCTGAATACGATATTCTCTTATCCTTAGAGTATGCGAACGTAAAATGGTGTCCTTAGGAATTTCGTCCCGGTGTTTCAGATCATCCTTTTGTAAGTAAACTATTTTCCTATTGGGAACACAGGCGCCTAATAACAGAACCAATGCGCCTAAAATCAGCCAAATTCGGGTCATTTCTTTGTTTTTGCCTTCTTTAAGGGGGGTAAATATACAGTTATTAAACCCAATTTCAATTTCAATTCGTCCCTTGCAGCAACAATCTGTCTGCGCATCCCTCTCTTTGTCTTTAAGAGGGAACAAACATCGCCGAAGCCGACTGAACAAGAGTAGAGAAAATGATCGCGATAAAAGTAAAGAGAGTTCAAGGATACATCTATATCCCTGAACTCTCCTTTACAAATTTAAAATATTGGAAACGTTACCTTAATTAATCCACGTAGGCCGAGAATGTAATTCTTTGCACCGGGTTGCGTGGATCGTTGGAATAAATAGTGACTGCTTTCTGCTGCGTGCCTTTACGATCCTGAGGCTTGAAGTTAAGTTTAATCGTGCTGCTCTCCCCGGGCTTGAGTGTCGGTTTGGTGGCTGATGCTGTTACACACGTGCAATTGCCTTGAAGTGAACGGATATTAAGTTCTTTCTTACCTGTATTCGATACTGTGATCTCGCGACTTGCTCCTGTAGATGAGACTGTTCCGAAGTCCAGAGAAGTCATGCCTAACTTTAGCTGTGGTGCTTTAGCGAGTTCATCTGGCTTCAATGGATCGAAGTAATCCTCGAGTGTTGCGTATACCGCGAATGATTTAACAGGATTTAGCTCGTCATCAGTTTGTATCTCGACATTGTCTGATTGAAAACCGTATGCATTCTTAAGTTTACCGTTATAGCTGATCTTAACATTACCCTTTGCACCCTGTGCTAATGTCTTGTGAGATACATCAACCATTATGTATGCCGGACCAACCACTTTACCTGAAAACGTAATGGCCTTACTACCACCATTTAGAATCTGGAAGTCACGGGAAGTAAATTCATCCTTGCGATATACTTTGCCGAGGTTAAACGAGCCTGCCTTCAGCTTCCAGTTACCATTGGCTATATGAAAATCAGACGCATCAACAGATCCTCCTGAGTATACTTGTCCTTTGATTTGTAATACTATAGGAGTTGCTTCAAGATCCGTAGTAACAGTGAGTGACTTGGTAAAGAAGCCTGGTCGCCCTTTCGGATTAAAGCTCGCCTGTATATAGCCGGTCTTTCCCGCACCTACAGGTTCCTTCGACCATCCGGGTGTTGTACAACCACACGATGCCTGTACGGTTAATATCTTTACAGGACGATTACTTCCATTGGTAAAAACAAACTCATGCGTTACCGGACCACCTTCTTCTGCTACGGTACCGAAATCAAAAATCTCTTCCTTGAACTGTAACGGTTTGGATTGCTGTGCCCATGTCTGTGTGACTGACACAATCATTAGTACCACAAATAGTTTTAATCTTTTCATCACACGCATTTTATCAAATGATCACAAATTTAAAACTAATTCAGTTCTGCTTTATTTTATTTTCTTTGCAACCATTATGGCAAGAATTTTAACAGGCATACAAAGCAGTGGTCGTCCGCACCTGGGCAATTTGCTGGGTGCTATCATTCCGGCAATAGAACTTTCAAAGAAATCGGGTAATGAATCTTTCTTTTTCATTGCTGATCTTCACTCACTTACTACAATAAAAGACGCACAAACCCGTGTCAGCAATGTACGTGCCGTGGCAGCCGCCTGGCTTGCGTTCGGCTTCGACATCGAGAAGAACTATCTCTACCGGCAATCACGCATTCCGGAAGTTTGTGAACTCACGTGGTATCTGAACTGCTTTACACCTTTCCCGATGCTTGCCAATGCTCACTCTTTTAAAGATAAGTCTGAAAGGTTATCGGATGTTAATGCGGGACTCTTTACTTACCCGGTGTTGATGACGGCTGATATAATATTATATGATGCTCAGTTTGTTCCCGTTGGAAAAGATCAGCGACAGCATGTTGAAATGGCACGTGATATCGCTACAGCATTCAACAATCAATACGGAGAAACGTTTGTGATACCCGAAGCAAAAATTGAAGAACAGGTAATGACAATACCGGGTACCAACGGACAAAAGATGAGTAAGTCGTACGGAAATATTGTCGATATATTCTTGCCGGAGAAAGAATTACTGAAGCAGGTGAAATCCATCGTCAGTGACAGCACGCCACTGGAAGCTCCGAAAAATCCGGATATTGATAACACATATAAAATATATAGTCTGCTTGCCACCGAAGATCAACAGGAAGAACTTCGTGAAAAATACCTGGCTGGTAACTTTGGTTACGGTCACGCGAAGCAAGCACTCTACGAACTGATCATCCAGAAGTTCAGCAAAGAGCGTGAAGCCTTCAACTTCTACATGAGCAACCCGCACGAACTCGACAAAAAACTCGAACAAGGCGAAGCCAAAGCCCGCACCATCGCCCTCGAAGTTTTAGAGAGAGTAAGAAAGACGCTGGGATTCCGTTGACGTGTTTATGTGTATAAGTGTGTACGTGTTTACGTTGCAAATGCATTAGACGTAAACACGTATCAACGTAAAACACCTAAACACGTAAATCACTTCGCTGTCCAAACCACTTCCTTCTTCTTCTCCTTCCCGATGCTCAGGGTGATGCGTGGCGGATTGGCTTCTAATGTCAGTATGGTTTCTTTGCCTGCGTATTTGTCTATTTCTACAGGCACACCTTTAATATAGGCAGTTGGGAAGAGAACATCGTTATCAGGACACAACTCATCATGCACATCTTGTAATACATCATCGAGGTATTCACCGTACTTCACTGAGAAAGCATCTTCCAGGTCGTGCAGCTGTTCTTCCAGATCGTCATACTTCGGATTGTTGTAATCTATTTTCTCCAGGTCGGTTCTCTTTTTAACAATTTCCTGGAGCGCTTTATCAAATGCCTGAATGTCCATGTTTCTTATTTTACCCCAAAGATTAAAGAAATCATTGAATTAGGAAATAGTTTGATGCACTCACAGCAAAACTCAACCGCATTTTCTTCGCTATATTATTTTGTCACTTATACACTTTTGATCCGTCCGGCCAATAAAAATCGTTCGTTTCCCATTTTGCCGAATCTCCTTTGTAATGCTTCCTTCCTCTTGTGAGATGCCGTAATTTCACAGGCGAAGTAAATGAATCAGACGGTTTAACTCTTAAAATCTCATTTTATGAACCAGGATTTTTTGCCCATCAATGGCACCGACTATATCGAACTATACGTTGGCAATGCCAAGCAATCAGCACTATATTATCAGCATTGTCTCGGGTTTGAACTCGTTGCCTATGCTGGACCGGAAACCGGTGTGCGCGATCGTGCTTCGTATGTACTGCAGCAAAACAAGATCAGATTTGTACTCACAACTGCTTTACAAAAAGATACCCCCATCGCACAACATGTATGCAAACATGGCGATGGTGTAAAGGTATTGGCATTATGGGTAGACGATGCGCGTAAATCTTTCTATGAGACAACCTCACGTGGTGGCGTGGCGGTGCAAGAGCCAACGGTTTTGAAAGATGAGCATGGCGAAGCCGTTGTGGCATCGATCAAAACGTATGGTGAGACGATCCACACATTTGTAGAGCGTAAGAATTACAAAGGAGCATTCCTTCCGGGATATAAAGCACGCAAGAGTACACTGGCTCCATCCCCCATCGGTTTAAAATATATAGACCATTGTGTTGGCAATGTTGAACTCGGAAAGATGAACGAGTGGGTAAGCTTCTATGAAAAAGTGATGGGCTTCAGTCTGCTTGTTACGTTTGATGACAGCGACATCTCTACTGAATATAGCGCACTCATGTCCAAAGTAGTATCGAATGGAAACGGGTATATAAAATTCCCGATCAATGAGCCCGCTGAAGGAAAGAAGAAGTCACAGATCGAAGAGTATCTTGATTTCTACTATGGTCCCGGTGTACAGCACATCGCCATCGCGACTGATGACATTGTATATACTGTGAGCGAGTTGAAAAAACGTGGTGTCGAGTTTTTATATGTTCCGGATACCTACTATGAAGATGTACTCGACCGTGTCGGAACGATTAACGAAGATATCAAGGAACTGAAAAAGCAGAACATCCTCATCGATCGCGATGAAGAAGGCTACTTGTTACAGATCTTCACCAAGCCGGTACAAGACCGCCCTACTCTGTTCTTCGAGATCATCGAGCGTAACGGAGCCAAGTCGTTTGGTAAAGGAAACTTCAAAGCCCTGTTCGAATCCATCGAACGCGAGCAGGCTCTTCGCGGCAATCTATAGCAGACACCTTATTAAATAAAGAAGCCAAAAGTACAGGGAGTCACTCCTTTTACTTTCGGCTTCATACTTTAAAGCGTTGACCTCCGGATATTACTCCATCAGCACGCTTCTATATTTCTTTGGATCCTGCAACGCCTTCGCTGCACCTTTACTTACCGAGTGAAGTGCTTCGTCATCAATATGAACCGGCAACTTGATTCTGTCTTCAAAACGTTGACGTAAACCGCGCAGGTATGCATTACCTCCGGTGATGTGAATTCCGTTCAGGTAAATATCAGCTGCGAGTTCCGGAGGACAGGTTTCGAGCGTTTGAATCACCGCGTGCTCAATCGCACCGATCGACTTGTCTAAGATATGGGCTACTTCGGAATGATCAATCTTACGTGTTACCGGTATACCTTCCATCAGGTCTTTACCGCGAACGATCATAGGCTCGGGCTTATCAACCAACGTATCCACTACTGCTCCTACTTTGATCTTAACCTGTTCAGCTGTCTTCAGACCAATCGCCATATTGTAATTTCTGCGGAAGTGATCCTGTATTTCCTGGTCGAATGTATCACCGGCAATCTTCACGGATTGAAATGCAGCAACACCGGAAAGCGAAATGATCACAATCTCCGTTATACCTCCTCCTATATCAATCACCATTTTACCATTCGGCTCCTGTATGTCGAGTCCCATACCCA
The DNA here is from genome assembly GCA_966211525.1 of uncultured Chitinophaga sp. Taxonomy (GTDB): domain Bacteria; phylum Bacteroidota; class Bacteroidia; order Cytophagales; family Cyclobacteriaceae; genus Ohtaekwangia. The sequence continues at coordinate 93,725 of CBIHOZ010000004.1, forward strand.
TGGCAGCGGCCAGCGGTTCATACATTAAATAAGTATGCTTGGCATTGAACTGTCCTAATGCATCGCGAAGTGCTCTGCGCTCAACTTCAGTAGTAGAGAACGGAATACCGGAGATTATATATTCGTATCCGCTCATGAACGATTTACCATTTACCTGGCGAACCAGTTCGTGTATCATGCGACTTGCAGAATCGTAGTCAGCAATCACACCACCCTTCAACGGCTTTACTGGTTTCAGTTCATCGTGGTGTTTTTCAAACATATTATAGGCCTGCTCTCCTACGGCTTTCACCGTATTGTTTTCAACGTTAAACACAATGTATGATGGCTGCGACACCAGCAGGTTATTCTTATCGCGCACCAATGTATTGTTATTACCCAGGTCAATGGCCAGGCTCCGGTTTCTGAAAAAGTTGAGGTTCATCATCACAAATAATTTTTTCCGCTCGTAATCACTATTCTCCTAAAATCTACCATGCTTTTTGAAAGCTCTCAAATATCGTAACTTCCCTAAGTCTAATCAACCAGAAGTACCTTATGTATAATGAATCAAGAAAATCACGAAGAAGCTTTCTGAAGAAAGCTTTTGGTACTGCTATCATTACCGGTGCAGCACCTTCTTTACTTCAGGCTTCCAACACCAAAGTTGTATCGTTGCAGCAACAGAAAGTTCCCGATAAGAAATATACTGTCAACGATCAGGTAAATATCGCTGTTATAGGCATGGGTATCATGGGCTTTAGTAATGCAGAGACAAGTGTACAGATACCGGGTGTAAAACTGGTTGGTGTTTGTGACCTATATACCGGCCGATTGGACCGCGCGAAGGAGGTGTATGGTAATGACATTTTTGTAACAAAAAATTATAAGGAGATACTCGATCGTAAAGATATAGATGCTGTCATCATAGCTACATCCGATCACTGGCACGACCGCATATCCATTGAAGCCATGAACAAAGGTAAACATGTATACTGCGAGAAGCCGATGGTACATAAACTTGAAGAAGGTGCAGAGGTTATCGCCACGCAAAAGAAAACCGGAAAAGTATTGCAGGTCGGGAGCCAGCGCGTGAGTTCCATTGTAACACAAAAAGCACAGGAGCTCTTCGAATCCAAAATCATTGGCGACCTCGTGGTGGTTGAGACCTATATGGATCGCCACAGCTCCAACGGTGCCTGGCAATACTCCATCCCGACTGATGCCAAAAACAACACGGTAGACTGGGACAGCTTTATAGGAGACGCTCCCAAAATGCCGTACGACCCGGTGCGTTTCTTCCGCTGGCGAAATTACCAGGACTATGGCACCGGTGTGGCAGGCGATCTGTTTGTACACTTGTTCTCGGCACTGCATGCTGTAACCAGTTCAAAAGGTCCGAACCGGATTTTTGCTTCCGGAGGTTTACGATATTGGAAAGATGGCCGAGATGTACCCGATGTGATCATGGGTATATATGACTACCCGGAAACCAAACAACACCCGGCATTCAATTTACAGATGCGGGTAAACTTTGTTGATGGAAGCGAGAACGGTGAGCGACTCCGCTTTATCGGCACGGATGGTGTTATCACGCTCGGTTGGGGCGGAGTAAAAGTGGAGCGACACAAATTGTCTAATGTACCCACGTATGGCGGTTGGGACTCCTTTGAGACATTTACCGAGGCACAACAGAAGGAATATAAGAAGTGGTACGAAGCAACCTATAAACCCGGAAAGCCGGCGATGGTAGAATCGGATCTGGAGTTCAAAGCTCCGCAGGGATATAACGCCAACTACGACCATCACATGAATTTCTATGCAGGCATTCGCGAAGGCAAGACTATAAAAGAAGATGCACTCTTTGGTATGCGCGCAGCCGGACCTGCACTGGCCAGCAACAAGAGTTACTTCGAAAAGAAAATCATCAGCTGGGATCCGGAAGCTGCCAGACTCACCTGATCGTTTGTATGAAATGTTTTTGTGAGACATTACCCGTTACAACCATTGATATGCCGTAAGTTCCTTTCAATCGATTGAATATAGCTTTAGTTACTTAATTTGATTTACTTCATAAGAATCAGATTCAGGTAAGTTGAAAGAAGCTGCAGTCGTATTGGACAGGTCTATCGACACGATTCATGTTCGGTGTTGCCCTGGTATAGGTAGCAAGCTGATGAGTATACTTTGTCTCATTCAGCTTGCCTCTATTATATATGTATGGGGGCAGGATTATCGGTTCAAACACATTAACCGGAATGACGGGCTGTCTCAAAGTAACGTTACCTGCATCCTGCAGGATCATAAAGGCTTTATGTGGTTCGGCACACGTGATGGTTTGAACCGCTATGATGGTTACGAGATCACGGTATACCGGAACGATCCAGCGGACTCCCGAAGCATTAGTCACAATTATATACGAACGATCTACGAAGACCACGAGCGCAGGCTTTGGGTGGGCACAGAAGACGGGGGATTGAGTTTGTACAACCGTGCCGGCGATGACTTTACCAACTACCTGCACAACCCGCAGGATACACGCAGCATCAGTTCAAACAAGGTACGGGCGATCACACAGGATTCGAAAGGAAGACTTTGGATTGGCACCGGTGGTGGCGGCCTAAATCGCTTTGATGTAAAAGAGAACGTCTTTACATGCTACCGCCACACTCCTACCCGTTCCAATTCGCCAAGCGGAAATGATATCGAAGATATACTCGAAGACAGTGATGGCGCCCTGTGGATTGCCACCTGGAATGCCGGTCTGACTAAATTTATTGCAGACGAAGACAGGTTTATTCACTACCGGAAAGCAGAAGCAGATATATACTCGCTGAGTTCCGATTACCTGAAGAAACTATATATTGATCGCGATCAGAACCTGTGGATTGGTACGACTGAGGGAGGATTGAATCGTTACGATAAAAAGCAGGATCGCTTTATACACTACAACCACCAGCCCGGAAAAAAGAATGGTCTCAGCAACAACGATGTTCTCTCCCTTGCAGAAGACGCCAATGGTAATTTATGGATTGGAACGCAAAATGGAGGCATTAACATCCTGGACAAGTCACGAAGTAAATTCAACTATATAGATTACGATAAGAATAATCCGGATGGCATCAACAATGGTTCCATATACTCCCTTTATAACGACCGCCAGGGGAACATGTGGATAGGCACCTTTAGCGGAGGTATAAATTTCTGTGATCTTGCTCCGCGCAAGTTCCACCACTTTGCAAACAAAGGTACAACGGATGGTCTGAATAACGAGAATGTACTATCCGTGTATGAAGATGCCGATGGAAATATATACATGGGCACGGATGGTGGCGGACTGAATATATACCACAGGCACAGTCACAAATTTACCTACCTGCAACATGCTGCAGGAAATACCGGCAGTATCCCAAGTAACTATCCGTTGTGCATGTATGAAGATCGTAACGGTATAGCGTGGATCGGCAACTTCTATGGTAAAGCATCGCAGTTTAACAGGAACACACGCAGCTTTCAAAAACTTCATTTTGATACCGATGTAAAACACGTAGCCGTTATTGCAGAAGATACTATTACCGGCAAGCTATGGATGGGTACATGGGGCGAAGGATTGCTGGTATACGACAAGCATGAAAAAACTACACAACACTATATACCTGATGCATCCCGAATCGAAAGTATAAGTCACTCGATCATTTTTTCTATATACCAGGACCGCCAGGGAAATATGTGGGTCGGAACAGAAGGTGGTGGACTTAACCTGTACGATCGCGAAAAAGATCAGTTCATTCACTTTCAGTATAACCGCGACAACCCTGAAAGCATCAGCAACAACATTGTAAACGTGATCTATGAAAATAGCAATGGCAACCTCTGGATCGGCACACAAGGTGGATTGAATTTACTCGACCGAAGTAAAAATACATTTACTACCTATACCATTAAAGATGGTTTACCGAACAATGTTATACAGGCTATAGAAGAAGACCGTCATGGTAATTTATGGCTCAGTACCAACAAAGGTATCGCTCGCTTCAATCCAAAAACAATAACATTCCGCAATTACGAAATTGCCGATGGACTCCAAAGCAACTCTTTCAACCGGTTAGCTTCCTTCACGAACAAAAAGGGAACAATATACTTTGGCGGGATTAACGGTCTCGACTACTTTCACCCCGATAGTATAGCCGATAATGATTTTATTCCACCGGTATATTTTACCGGGCTGCAAGTGTTCAACAAGCCGGTAAATTTCCGCGAAGAGCACGCTCCGATTACGCGCCCCATGGATGAAGCTGATGAGATAACACTGTCTTATAAAGAATCGGTATTCTCGCTGGCGTTTGCTGCGCTGAGTTATACATCTCCCGAAAAAAACCAGTATGCCTATAAACTCGAAGGATTCGATGAGCGCTGGAACTTCGTAGGGTCACAACGAAAAGCGACCTATACCAACCTCGATCCCGGTGAATATATACTCCGCGTAAAAGCAACCAATAACGATGGTATATGGAACGAACAGGGTACCTCCGTCCGGATTATTATTACACCACCGTTTTGGAAAACGTGGTGGGCAAAGATCCTATATGTTGCACTTCTCCTGGCTTCACTCTTTGTGCTGCGCTATATACTTCTTCAACGGATGAAGGTACGCAATCGCCTGGAGATGGACGACATCAAACTTCGGTTCTACGCCAACATCTCGCACGAGTTCCGGACACCGCTTACCCTTATACTAGGGCCGCTTAATCAGTTAACTACTTCAACCGACATCCAGGGTAAAGACAAACAAATGCTTCACCTTATTCATCGCAATGGACAACACTTGCTTCGGCTCATCAACCAACTTATGCACATCTACGAACTGGATGCCGGCTTTATGAAGCTCAATGTTATGAGGGGTGACATTATCGGTTTTATTAAAGGCATTAAAGAAGCATTTCAATTTACAGCCGAAAAGCGAAATATAGTATACGAGTTTTCCGCATCAGCATCACGGGCAGAAAAATACTTTGATGCGGACAAGCTCGAGAAAATTGTATTGAACATCTTGTCCAATGCGTTTAAATATACTCCTGATCATGGAAAGATCAGCATTAGTATTACACTCTTCGAAGAAGGTGTACTACCGGTTCCGGAAGTTATTGTAAAGAAAAAGCGTCATGCAAAGTCTTTTGTCTGTATACGCATTACAGATAGTGGTGAAGGTATATCGCAGGCACATCATGAAAAAGTGTTTGATCCGTTCTTCCGGGTTGAGCGTGAACATCACACGAAAGAAGGTACCGGCATTGGGCTGGCACTTGCGCGGCAACTCACTGTATTGCATCACGGAGATATACTGTTAAAAAGCAATATCGGTGAGGGATGCGAATTCTCGGTGTGGCTCCCGGTAGGAAATGAAGCCTTCGCACCGGGTGAAATAGCGGATAAACCCTATGACGTAACGGACAGGCTACTGGACGCACAGACAACCTATGGCATCGATGATGCTAAACTGCCGGCCGATTCATCTGAATCGCGCAGACGACCGCTGCTGCTGGTGGTAGAAGACAACAGCGACATCCGCCAGTTTATCAAACTCAATTTCGATTCTGCATTCCTGATTGAAGAAGCCGAAAATGGTGAGATCGGTTTTCAAAAAGCCTGCGAAAGTATACCCGACATTATCATCAGTGATGTGATGATGCCAGTGCTCGATGGCGTGGAGATGTGCACTCGAATAAAGAAAGATATACGCACCAGTCATATACCCGTGGTGCTGCTCACAGCACGCTGCGATGAAGACTTCCAGGTTCATGCTTTCAAAGCCGCACGCGCTGACGACTACATCGTAAAACCCTTCAGCACCAATATACTGCTCGCCAAACTCTGCAACATCATCGAGCTGCGCGAAAGCGTGCGAAAAAAATTCCATCGCGACTTCATCGCTAATCCTTCAGCTCCGGCAACAACATCACCCAATGCTATCTTTATTAAGAAAGCGGTGGACATTGTCGAGCAAAATATAGAAGACCCGGATTTCAATGTTGAAACATTTTGCCGTGACCTGGGCATGAGTCAGACAAATCTATACCGCAAGCTTCAAAGTATATTGGGCGTTTCCGGCAATCAGTTTATCAAAGACATCCGCATGAAGCGCGCTGTCCAATTACTCGAATCAGGTCAACACCCTGTACATGAAATTGCCAGCAAGGTTGGCTTTGCGGACGCGAACTATTTCAGCAAGGCGTTCAAAAAACAATTCGGTGTTTTGCCATCCGCGTATCGCACACCACAAACGCGTATACCGGAGTCGTTGTAAGTGCTCAGGCTACATTTTGGAAGGATTTTCCTTGTTATATACTGATTTTTACTCTCCTGGTTTTTACCGTCCCTCCTACTTTTAATCAAGCGCTGCAGGCTTGAACACATTGTCTTCTACTTGTCTCAAAGGCTTTGATCACAAAATCAATTCAACCAAAATCTTCTTTTATGAAAACCAGACGATTACACGCATTTCAAAAATTCTATCCCGAACGCTACCTCCTTGCCTTTCTATTTATAGTCATGTCTTCTTTTGTGCAGGCACAGAAACCGTGGTTGCATGTCGATGGCAATCAGATCAAAGATCCTGCTGGCAATCCGGTTACACTTCGCGGTGTATCGATTCTTCCGAGCGAACATCAGAATGAATGTACGACTTGTAACAACAAGCCCATGACCGAGATGCTCGACTGTCAGGCTGATGGAAGTCGCGGATGGTACT
>CBIHOZ010000005.1:0-86940 GCA_966211525.1 uncultured Chitinophaga sp.
GTAACATCATATTCTGTCGTGAATGCTGATTTAGGCGATCCTGTATGCCGCGGAGTCCATTGTAACACAACGTTCTGAGGACTTTGAGCTTTAAGTTTTTCATTCTGTCGTGGCAGATTTATTATAGGCGGATCGTTCAGAATCATCCATGCTGTACCACACGCAGTATTTGAAACCTTTATGCCTCTGTTATACTCCAGTACTTCGAAACAAAATTGATATACACCTTCGGGAAGCATACCACGTTGTTCATACTCTCTGCGACTTATACCCTGAAAGTTGAGATTGCTGGCATTGAAATAATCTGTTAGATCAGTACTAACCAATCGCAGCGGAACACCTCCTTGTATACTCATAGGAGCAGGTCGGTACTCCGGCTTTGTCTCAATGGTTATACCTTGTCCTATAATTTTTAACCGAAAGCGTATATCGAGCTGAGGACGGGCTATATCGGCCAGAAAAATATTGAGCACCAGACGCTCTGTTCCAGATTCAACATAGTCAGCAAGGTATAGCGAATACGGAGGTGTTAGTTGCACGGTAGCCTGAACCGGATATACCTGTGCAACGGACAGAATACTGCTTGTTGCTATGAGAAGTAATGAGAGTAAAGATCTAAGCGATTTCAAAGTTCCTGCTATATATGTTCAACGTTCATTTCCGGTCTCTATAAATATCAGAATCCAAAAGAGTAGCTATACCCTAACGTCCCCGTAAATTCAGTGAAAGCCTGGGCTGCACCTTCTTTATTCGTATCTCTGTTTACAACTACAAGACCTAAATTCAGATTATGTTTTTTCTGCACTGTATAACTTCCATTCAGTCGCCCGTTAATGACCGTATTTATTCTTTCAAAATCTGAGTAAGTGCTATTATAGGAAGATGACAAAGTTGTTCGCAGTTTCTTTTCAAAAAAAGATTTACTAATTGCTAACGTAGGTCCCAGCGTACGCGAACTGTTTCCGGCTCCACGATTGAAGCTAGCATTGAAAGATGCAGAGACCATCATGTTTTTCGGAACTATATTTAGCGCATAAGCCGTATTCATATTATAGAATTGCGTTCCCGAATTTTGATTGACTTCACCATGCTTATCAGCAGCATCCTGAAACGTTAGATTGCAGTTTAGCGATTGCTTCTTATTCTCATTCTTGCCAAACATATACATGGCTGTAAGTGTAGCATTTTGAGATATCTGCGTGAAGTTCAGTGTATCTAAATTGTCGTACGGCGTAAGCTGGTTTACATCAACAAACTGTGAGCGAATATTTGTGTAGGTCTGAAAGTTGGAATAGGAAGCGCCGAAGTTCAATTTCTGTGAAGGTGTATATGCTATATTTAAGGATCCTACCATTCTTCTCATGGTACTGATTTTACTTCGATCAAGGTTATCGCGTTGTGTACCCGCGCTTACTGCGACATTCATTTTACCCTGAAGGATTGCAACAGCACCATTGGCAGTGATATTCTCCAGATCGTTATTGAAGTAGTAAGCCCCTAATGTTCTATACTGCGGATCGATTCGTTCGTAAGCTATACCAACCACGTAGCCATCCTGTTGATAATTCAAAGATGTCTTAAAGGCTTTGTAATATGATGATGAAAGACGGGGTGCATATAAAAATTTCGCTTTCGCCAGGGGATGATCGTGATCAACTTTATCGGCACGGGTATCCCTTGATAGCGCACTTGCTGCCAATTCGGCTTTGAGCATGAGTCGTTCAAACAAAGCTTTGCCCGCGCTGATACTCATTACCAGGTTTTCTTCCGGAAGTATACCACCCTCTTCCGGAACATAGCTTATAGAGTTGATATCATCTTCCGCATGAAAAGTTATGATATCGACAAAGTTATTACCATCGCCATAACTAGCCTTAAAGCCATATCCCACCCTTTTGAATGACGGTGTACTGGCGTTCTCGTTCGTACTATCTGGCTCAACGGCTTTTAAAAAGCGCCCGTATAGTGCACTGAACTTAAATTTACCTTCCGGAGCCAGATCAACGCCTCCTCCTAAAAAGATATGACCATTTACCGTATAAGGGGAAAATGTCATACTGGTATACCCTGCATGAGCCGTAATCCATTTATAGGTCGGATGAAGACTATATTGATTAAAAGGCTGCTGAAAAGAAGTGTTGCTATTGGAGAGAGAAAAGCTTAAAGGACAACTCCAGCCATAGAGTGAAAAATTAATGTTCCCGGAAGCATAGTATGTATAAGGATCTCTTCGGGATTCTATACCACTGACAGCATAACCTATCTGATTAAGTGAAACACCTCCAGATACAGACAAAGGCTTTTCTTTCCCAATCGCGTCAAGATTTTGAGCATACACGACTGAACCAAGAATACCGTAAAATACAACGAAGAGTAAAGATTTCACCAACAAGTCAGGCTAGGTAAATAAATATACTAATACAACTTCTCCGGCAAAATAACTATATATACACAAAACATTACCAAGAATTTACCATAATATACTACATACTATCGTGACGTCAATTACTAGACTTTTACCGCTATTTGGGCAAGTATTCCACACATAAACTCATAATAGCATAGTACTTTCTTCCAAAACATTACATATCATCTTACTATAATCCTTTTATAGAACACGTCACTATCAACTTCAAGGATAAGGAAGTATACTCCTGATGGAATATGCTGTAACGCTGTCTGCAACGTAAAGCGTGATACGTCCGTAAGGGGCTCCATAAAAACCTTATTACCCGACACGCTCATCAATCGCAAGCGGCCGTTGACGTTGTCTGCAAAATCTATGGCAATGGTGAACACACCTTCATTTGGGTTGGGGTAAACTTCAAAACGGTCTACAATACCTGAACTCTGGCGACCTCCTTCCGATGGAAGCGCATCCAGGATCGCAATCGTCTTGGTATAATTATCCAGACATTCACCCAGATGTGTATTAAGCATGACCGCATAATCACCCGCACGCTCAAAGATAACCTCTGCATACACTGCATCCTGCGAGAGTACTTTTACACCCACTGGAAATGACCAGTCAATAGCTTCCGGAATTGGCCAGCTTACATCGATCAATACAACAGTATCGCCCGCATGAGCCTCCGCTGCCATCAGAAAATCCGCTCTCAGCAAGTCATTCGAGGTAGCCAGTATGAAACTGTCTTCTGCCTCACAACCTTTCGCATTGATAACTTTCAGGGTATACCGTGCAGGGACTGTCAATATAACTTCACGTTCCGAACTGGTATAACCAGCATCCGAGGTCCACAAATATGTAGCATTCTCCTCTTGGGCTGTTATCATTAATTTCTGTCCTACGCAGATCGTACGGTCACCTCCTGCATCAACTTCAAAAACTGGAGCATCCTCCAGCACTATATCCTGCGACAATGTACAGTTCTTTGTATCCTTTATAATAATCGAATAAGTACCGGCTTTAATATCATTCAGTGTGCTTGTTGTATTTCCGGTTGACCATTCATAAGTATACCCCCCAGCGTTGCCACCCGAGGCTACTACGGCTATACTTCCATCGCTGTTGCCCGCACACAGAGGCTGGATAGCATTATACGACAATGACAATGCCGATGGAAAATCAACATAGAATACTTCTTTACCTCTGCAGCCTTTGGCATCCAGTACCTCTACCCAATGTTCACCGCCTGTCACATTATTGATACTCGTTGATGTCTCCTGCGTATCCCATACAATACTATAGGGAGCAAGGCCTTCACTGATCGATATACCGATGGCACCATCGTTACTCTCAAAACATGTCAGACCCTGCAATAATTGTTGTCCTATCTTCGGACCATCCGAATCGTTAATGATAACAGCTATATTGGTATTACATCCGTTACCATCCTTTACTATAGCTCTATAGTCTCCACTGGCCAGGCTAGCGGCAACTGTCGTTGTGTTAATCTCTGTATTCCCGCCATCAAGCCAGCTATACGCATAATTACTTACGCCTCCACTGGCTTGAATCTCTGCACTACCATTGGAAGCACCACACGAAGTATCTGTCTTCCTCACAAGCGACAATACAAGGGCCGTGGGTTCGGTTAAGGTATAATTCAACGGTGGCGCAGCACAACCATTACCATCACGACTATGATATATATATGGCTTTGACGTGAGACCATCAAACAACGATTCATCTTGCCACGTACTACCATCCAGAGAATATTCATATTGACCAACTCCTCCGCTGGCCAGACCCGATATCTCTCCGTCTGAACCCGCATGACAGGATATATTTTTAAAACTTGCTAATGATAACCCGACTGCTGTTGGTTCGGTAACAACAATATTAGCATACGATGCCATGCAGGTATGTGCATCCGTAACATTTACACTATATATACCCGGTGCAAGAGATGACACATCTTCTTGTGTTGATCCCGAAGACCATCCATATCTATAAGGCAAGGTACCTCCGGATACTGTCATGTCGATTGTCCCATCTGTCGATCCCTTACACGAAACTCCATATCCACCGTGATCTGCAACAACAGGCTGAAGCGATAATACTGCTGGCTCCTGCAAATCATAACTGAAACTTTTTGAGCAGCCTTTGGAATCCTTGATCAATACTGTATAAAGACCATCCATTAATCCAGCTATATCTTCTGTTACAGATCCCGTTGACCAGCTATAGGTATACGGTGATGTACCTCCGCCAGGAGTCAGGTTCAGAGAACCATCTGATTTACCGTTACACGTAATAGCATCTTTTACAACTATACCCCCTGTTATAACAGGGCGAATACCAACATAACTAGTGGTTGTAGACTGACAATCTTTACTGTCTTTTACATACAACGTATAATTGGCCGATGCTAAATTTTTGAATTCAATACTACCTGTCTCTGCTTTATAATTTGTACCGTCAATCGAATATTCTCGGGCACCGGTACCACCCGTTGCTGGTGCGAAAGCAATCGAGCCGTCTACAATCTCCGCACAACTCTGCGGGGTAGCTGTTATCGCTGAGAATGTAATGGCACCAGGTTGTCCAATAGTAACGGAGGCCGTATTTTTTGTACATCCCTTACTGTCCTGAATACGCACTATAAATGTATTGGCCGACAAATTAGAAAAGGCATTGCTACTCTGATAGCTTGAACCATCAAGTGAATATCTTAACGCACCTATACCTCCTGCGGCACCCTGTACCTGAAGCGTTCCGGTAGGCACTCCGTTGCAGGAAAGGTCAGTCGACGTAATGTTGCTATATACAATCTCAGCAGGTGGCGTCAGCACTACAACCGGATGATCGCCCGAGGGACAACCATTACTATCCTTTATAGATACCGTGTAACTATCCGGATAAAGATCTGTGATTGACGCATTGCTCTGGTAGGCTTTTGAATACGCAACGCCCGTCAGACTATATTGATACGTTCCGGCACCTCCGGACGCTTCTATTTTTATTATCCCATCATTCTTGGTGCCGCCTGTACTATTCGGGTGGCAACTTACTCCTGCTCCGTTGCCGTCATAATCCGTTGTTACATAAGCATTGGTTACGGTTACCGCTGTAGGATTAGAAAGCGACTCTCCATCGGTAGCGCTACAGCCGTTGGCATCCTTCACCGTAAAAGTATAATTACCTGCTCCCAGGCTTCCAAATGCATTACCAGACTGATACGTTGTACCGTCCTTGCTATATTCAAAACCTCCCACGCCTCCGGAAGCTGTTACAGTGACTATACCGTCCTGCAATCCTATACAACTGATTTGAGAACTTATTGCTGCAGCCGCAGTGACAATAACTTGATTATCGACGGTGACAGGGGTATACACGGGAGTTCCACAGTTAGATGGTTTAATGCCTCCAAAAAAAGTCTCTACTAACAAAGTATAATTACTAGGAGAAATACCATTTGGAAAGCGTGATGCATTTGAACCATCCAATACAATAGGAAGCGTAGATGTTTGAAGGGTCTGTCCTATTGCGTTGCTCGAAGCATCGTATAACGTAACTTGTGCAACCTCGCCGGATTTAAGACCACGGCTTAGAGAAAAAACCGTAATAATACCGTTCTTTCCATTATGACAGCTGGGTTTTGACGATGTTAAACCAACTACACTTACAAGTCCTGGAGAAAATGTATAAGGCCCACTTACCGACCCTGAGCTTGCCGGAACACAGCCATCTCCTTTTGCCCGGAAATATATGTTCTTAATATAGTTATCACCAATATCATCACCACTTACTGTTGTGGTTGCAGTTGATGTATTCTTTATATCAATCCAAGAACCTGTGCCTACACGGTATTGCCATGTATATGTGGAGAAACCACTTGTAGCAGTTAAGTTAATGACTTCACCAGGACAATAAACATACCCCGAAGAGGATGGACCTGAAGTAGAGACCAGTGATTCAAAATTTACATAACCATGATAGTCCATACCACAAATCGAATTTGCAGAAAGTGTATATTCACAATCTGATGAAAAGGTATGTGTTTTCGAAGATGTACAACCGGTTGACGTGGATGAAGTGCCTACAAGTAAGGCTGACGGTTTTACATAAGTATCGATAAATCCACTACACGTTGTGCCTATTGGGTTTCCACCATAGCAAAGAAATTCTGGATCTGGTCCATGTCGTAGTACTACCTGCACCTGACTGGCAGGAACACTCAATCGATCAACAATTACAGAATAGTTAACTCTAAACTTGTTTGTTTGACAGTAGCCCGAGTTAAGTGCTCCCCAAAAAAAGAAAAGCGCGGTTATCAAAAGTATCTCCCTGGAGAATAATCGTCCTCTTCCTAAACTCTTAGAAAAAAATAACTCACTAACAATGGACGGGTATAACATTCCTTGCAACAGTTTCTGATTTTGAATTACGCTATAATAACCTCCCCCAAAATATGCCATGGAAAGACAACATTCACTACAACCTGTAGTTGTTTATTACACGCGCATTTGACACTTAAAAGCTATATTCAAGCAACGGATATAGCTTTACCGCAAAGAAACCATTACTATATCGCAAAATATTACATATACGTCTTTTTCAAAACAAGAAATCGCGGCTTAAAAGAGAGCACACAATACTCCACCTCTATAACGTCAAAACTTTAACCAACCAATACAACGCAAAAAAACAAGAGGCCGCCTCAAAAGTCTGAGGCGGCCTCTCTTATTCTCAAGATCTAAAAATACTAATTAACATCCCACCAAACTTTCGCGCTGCCTACATCTTGGCCGCCTGGGATAGTACTTACAGCTGCATTAACGGCATCTGTGTTGGTGCTATACTCATTCGGTACGTAGGTAAGTCTTTTCATTACTCCTCTTCCTACAGCAGCATTTTCTGTTTGCAGTAAAGGATACAAGATGTTAGCATCTGTTCTTCTCAGCTCAGACCAGGTTTCCCATGATTCCGGGAAAAGCCCGAGATACTTTTGAACTGCGATCTGCTTTCTCTGTGCGGCTTCAGTACCTGCCCAAGATACAGGAACGTCAACGGGAGGCGTAGTACTAAGGCCGACAGCTGCATACTCAGCAACCAAAGTCGGTTCAGCTGCAGTCGTGCTTCCAGCGATATAGTTGTCGATAGTAGTGTTATTGGTAACGCCCCACTGTTGCAGCGACAAGCGCACGCCTTGCTCGTAGTAAGACTGTGCTGTTCCGCCACCCATACTCCAGCCATTCAGAACACCTTCTGCAAGATTGAAGTAGGTCTCGGATGCCATCATGATTTCGATCGGCTTTGTGTTAGGATCTCCGAATGTAGTAGTTTGATTGGTGAGACTTAAAAGGTTTGTGTCCCAATCTCGTACCGTTCCGCCACCGTTTGGCTGACCTATAAAGTCTCCATTTTTATTGGCCGCAAACCATATTGAAAGCCTTGGATCATCGTATCCTTTCAGGATGCTTTCCAAATCGGCAGACATATAGAATCCCCAGTAACGTGCTATATCTACAAAGTTATTATAGGCATCTTTGCTTGTATCGAAATAAGCACTTCCATCATTAGTCTGGATAACACCGGCAGCTACTGCCGCTTCGGCCTGAGCTTTTGCATTAGAAGCATTTACATCCGATATTCTTAATGCAAGACGTAATCTTAATGAATTCCCGAATCTTCTCCACTTTTCAATATTACCACCATATACTCTGTCATAGCTTCCAAATATACCTACCGTAGTTTCTGAAGAAGCGCTCAAAGTTTTATTTGCAGCATCAAGCAGGTTGAAAAAATCCTCATACATAGACTCCTGTGAATCATATGCTACCGATGCTCCACCGATCCCTGCTTTGGAGTATGGTACAGCACCCCAGGAATCGGTAAATCTATGGAACATAAACACTTTCCATATATCAAGTATAGCTAAAGCTTCCGCATTTCCCTCAGATGCAGTATATGCATTTCTCAGCGAAGGAACAGCAAGGGTATAAAATCTCAACCATCCACGGCTTCTCCATCCATCGTTGATTCCATTTCTTTCTGTTGCCCAACTCGGAGTACCTGCCGAGAAGTAATGCGAAAAGAGCATGGAATGCAACATCGTACTCAATCCATAGGTACCATAGTCATCTCCCGGGAGTGCCCATGAAGCATTACCAATTCCTTTATACAGGGCATTGGCAAATGACGGACCAGCCATGGTCGCATCCAATTGATCTGTTGTAAGCGCATTCGGATTGGTGTTAATCTCATCAAAATCGCTTGTGCAACTCACCGACAATATCAGAATCGTCAGTGCGATATATTTTATACTATATTTTTTCATCACTACTTTCTTTTAAAAATTTACTTTCACATTAAACCCGATGTCTCTTGTAGTAGGAATGTTGAATGATTCAATCCCCTGCAGGTTGCCTACCCCTACTCCTTGTTCAGGATCAAAGTATTTAGCTTTGTTCACGATGAAGAACAGGTTTCTTCCTACAATCGAGAAGTTTACACCCGTAATCGGGCCGTTTCCTAGAATCTTCTTCGGCACTGAATATCCGAGTACCAATTCTCTCAACCGAACGTTGGTAGCACTGAATACAAAATCTTCAGCAGATCTTGGGTCTCGGCCTGCCACTTGTGTCCAATAAGTTTCTGCAGTAATGGAAGTTGTATTTGGCGTGGAGGATATTATGCTTCCATCAAGACCACGTGTAACAACATCCCCTTCTACCACAAAGCCATCTTTTCGTCCCTTTAATGTTATATCGCTTGCTCCAATACCCGCCAGTTTTGCCTGGGTATAGGAGATTACTTTACCTCCGAACCTTGCATCGATCAGGAAGCTAAGAGAAAAATCTTTGTACGACAATCTATTTTGTATACCACCCAACCAGCTCGGATTGAAGTTACCTGCTTTGATATCAAAACCTGAAGTGAATTCCGGCAAACCTGTCACTCCATCGACAAAGATCGTTCCATCCACTGCTCGCTCAAAGCCTCTGATGTAAAGATCCCCGTATCCTCCTCCTTCTTTAATAAGGGTTTGAGCTAATCGTTCGTATCCCGTTGTGATCGACAATTCCTTACGACCCTCCATGATGCTAAGTACTTTCGTTCTATAGCTTGAGTAGTTGAAGGTTACATCCCATTTGAAGGCAGCGGTTTCAACAACACCTGCATTCAACACTACTTCAATCCCTTTGTTCTGAATTGAACCACCGTTCACTACCTCAGTGGCAAACCCGGAGGATTCCGGCACATTTATAGTAAAGATTTGGTTCTTAGTCTTGGTCTCGTACAAGGTAACATCTAAGCCAATCCGGTTATTCAAAAATCTTGCATCTAGTCCAAACTCGTTTGAGCTAGAGATTTCCGGCTTAAGCGTTTGACTATTTTTCACAGTTGATGATTGTACAACACCACCATCAACACCGTAGTAAAAAAGCTGTTGACTTAATCGATACGGCTCTGTATCGTTACCCACAGAAGCATGCGAAGCTCTTACTTTTAAATACGTCAGTACATTAGATTCAACGTTAAGCATATCGGTCAATACTCCGGAAAGACCTACTGATGGATAGAAATAAGATCTATTATTAGGAGGCAAAGCGGAAGACCAGTCATTACGGCCGGTAACATCCAGGAATAATACATCTTTGTAACCTAACTGCGCAAAACCATAAAGTGAGTTAATGCGCTTTTCATAAGGATCTAAAGTTGAGGTAATAGTAGAAAGATTGCTTATTGCAAAAAAGTTTCTCTTACTCAATGTACCACTTGTACTTAACGTAGATCGTTTCTGCATAAGCGAGTTACCACCGGCACTTACATTAACAGATAAACCTCCAAACTTCTTGTTGTAAGCCAAAAGGAAATCTGAGTTCAACTCACGCGTAGTTCCTTTTGATTGTGAATAGCTACCGAGATCATTAGCAATAACAGAAATGGATGCGTACCGGGAAACATCGGTTGAAAGCGCTGACTGATCAAGTCCTGAGCGAACCTGTAAGCTGAGAGCTTCTGTAAAATTATACTTCAATGATGCAAATCCGATAAATCTGCTTTGCTCATCTGTTCTCAGGTTTCTGTGCGCAAGCCAGGCCGGGTTTTCCATTACGCCACCGATAGAGTTTGGATTCGGCCAGTTATACTGTATCTGTCCTGCGTCATCTATATATTGATATTGCTTGTATTGGCTATACGGCATACTTCTCGGCATTGTATAGGCACCTTCACCTACTGATCCTTCACCGGTGTTCAAAGCATTGTCGATTTCCTGGTAGATATAGTTTGTCTTTACATCCAGTTTCAACTTGCTGCTAAGATCGCTGGTAATTCTTAAATTCAGGTTATGTCTGTTCAGCTCGTTGCCAGGTACAATACCCTCTGAAGTAGTATTGGTATAGGAAAAATATCCTTGTGTAGTCTGACTTCCCATTGACGCAGATATAGTCTTAGACCAGTTATACCCTGTCTTAAAAAAGTCCATGCCATTGTTTGGCTGCGCGGTAAGTGCATAGGTTGCTGGTCCTGCGTAATTAGGATTGAACGACAGTTGCCATGCCGGTACTTGCTGACCAGTCATTTCAGGTCCCCAGCTATTGCGTGATGTAGGATCGTACACACCACCACCACCTTGTCCATATGTATTCTGAAGATTCAGCAGGTTATACGCTTTGGAGAACATCAGATTTGATGAAACAGATATATTGGTTTTCTGTCCGGGTGTACCTTTTTTAGTGGTGATGATGATAACCCCGTTACTCGCACGTGTTCCATAGAGTGCTGCTGCAGACGGACCTTTCAATACAGAAATTGAAGCAATGTCCTCCGGGTTGATACTGGATATACCACTGAAGCTGGTCGTTCCCCCTATATCTGCTGATGGTGTAGAAGCCACGTTGTTATCCATAGGCACACCATCAATAACGAAAAGCGGCTGGTTGTTTCCAGTCAGGGAGCGGTTACCGCGAAGGGTAATTCTTGACGAGCTGCCAACACCGTTACCGGTAGTTGAGAAGCTCAACCCTGCTACTTTTCCTGACAGGGAGTTCGCCACGTTTAACGAGCGTGCTTCTGAAAGCTCATTCGTTCCAACCATCTGTGCTGAATACGTTATAGCTTTTTTATCGCGTTCCAAACCAAAAGCTGTAACTACCACTTCACCAAGCTGAGATATATCTTCAGTCAACACAACATCCACAGTAGTCTGATTGTTAACGGGCACCTCCTGCGGTGCGTAACCTATAAAAGAGAAAACGAGCGTAGCAGTACTGCCGGCATTTATAGTATATTTTCCATCCGAGTCTGTTGAAGTTCCGATCGATGTTCCCTTCACCAACACATTTACTCCTGGCAATGGTGCTCCATCACTAGTCGAAGTAACTGTACCACTTATCGTTCCGCTCTGACTTCGCGCTGCATAGGCGAAACAGAAACACAGGGAGAAAACCAAAAAGGCCTTCATCCTTTTCCGTAGATGTTTCATCATAGAGTAATTATATAGTTAATTTTAAAAGGTTGAACGGTTAAAAAATTATATCGGGAGGGTGACGAATTGCGATGATATGTGCACGATTGACCCGGTGCGACCCGAGTATAAATTCTAAATTCAGCATTAACCCAAACTAAATCATTGAACGTTAAAAAAACCTTATGAGCAGATAAGGCCTGTCGCACCGGGGCAATGGCTTGTATTATTTTTGTTCCGACATATATATATAGTGTATAGGTCAGAAACATCTGAAAACAGGTATAGGCAAATGAATTATTGTAGCAATGATCCATTCTGGTGGTTTTGCTACTAAACGGCAGGCAGCTTGAATTCTAACCCCGCTACACCAAAAAAAATTTTACTTTTTTACTAAAAACAGACAATAGAATTACAAAAGAACCGCAACCAGAAAATATTATTACACACAAAGTCAATCAGACAAAATCACATCAACAACATAAATACACTATAAAATGCTATATGCATACAATTTATAGTACCTATAAATAGGGTACGTATTATCAGCTATTGATATGATAACACATCACATGTTGTAAGTGGAAATCAAAAAAATACAGTATATAACTGACAATCAATGCACATCCCAGAAAACCCTGCCATCGCGGGTATCTTTGGAAGCAACTGCATTATAATTACTATTATATGATTTCTCGCTGGTAGGATATGTGAGGCGAGAAGGCGGCAATTCGTAGCCCGTGAGTGGCGATGTATAGAAGTGTAATTGCGGGGAGTGTGTTCTGCGTAATTCAGACCAGCTTTGAACAGCTTGCATAAAACCGAAATGTACCCACTTCTGTGTCCATATAGCGTTGAGTCTGTCTAGTTGCGTGCCGGTATAGCGTGGTGTAACAGCGTTGGCTATAAATATAGTAATGGCTGCATCCGTGGGAGGCGTTATCTTTCTGGCGGATGATGGATTGAGGTTATTAAGATAATAATAAAACACAATAGACCTGCGGATGCCTTCGGTATATTCATCTACAGCACTGCCCCCACCCCACCGTTCATACGCTTCTGCTTTTAGAAAATTAATTTCGGAAGCGGTTATTAATACTCCGGGCAATTTGGAGTTATAGAGAAGTGTACCGGAATCCAGTATAGCAAACTTCTCCAGGTTTATCTGCTGCTCTGTTTGCGAGTAGGTAACCGGCATACCATTATAACCGGAGTTCGGAATAAATTGTCCGTTCATTGTTTGTCCGTACTTGTCATACAAAACAGGTATACGCAGATCCTCTACCGGCTTCAATACTTCCTCCAACATAAAATACGGAGCAGGATAATTTGTCCAATCGGTGAACGCTATATGTAAATCATCGGTATAGTTTGCAAGTGGCTGTAACAGCACATCATCGTTATCGGGGTCGTATGTACCGGCATCGCCTGGCAACGGATATATAGCAGGATTATTGAGCATCTCCGCTACTTCTGCTTTTGCGCGCGCTTCATCAACAAACGAGATCCTCATCAACAGGCGAAGACGAAGTGCATTGGCATATCGCTGCCAACGCCCGAGATCGCCATGCAGCAAAATATCCTGTGTAGCGAACACAGACTGCGTAGATAAAGACAACTGAGCCGATGAAAAGTATTCGGACGCTTCCTTCAACCCGGCAAGCAACGTGTCATATACAACGGCACCGTTATCAAAAGCCGGATATACCACTTCACCGGTCTTATTCAACAAGCCTGCCTCACTGAAAGGTATATCTCCCCACATATCAACCATCTGCGCAGTTTGCTCATATAATACTACTTTAGCAGCCTGCACAAATACTTCCATGTTCCTTTGCTCATCTGCCGAAAGCGCAGCATACGTTTTCTCAATCTCGCGGTATAAAGCCATCACTCCCGAGCCGTTCGCACTCGGACGATAAAAATCATCCCACCGATTGTTTATATAGGTCTCGTTCTGCTGGTATACATATTCGGTATTCAGAAAGCCAACCGATTGGGTATATACGCCAATGTGCCAGTTGATAAACGTGCTCATCTCCCAATACTGAGGCCGCACGCGATTATTATTCACCATCGATGTAAAAAACTGATCGATGGTTGCGTCTGCCGTACGATCCGGATTCTCGTACCGGTCATCCAGTTCATTCTTACACGCGACACTGATCAACAGCATCAACAAACCTATACCTGCTATAACTTTTCCGCGCTTCACCTTACTGTCCTTTTTTAAAACTCATATTAAGTGCAAAGCCATAACTTCGTGTGGCTGCATTCGTTCCTTCATCTATCCCCGGGTTTAACCAGTTCGTACCAAGGGTAGATTCCGGATCGAGATTCTCCAATGTGCGCCAGAAGTAAAAAAGATTTCTTCCGACAAGCGACACGCGAATATTCTGAAAATGAAGTTTACTAACCAACTCAGCCGGTAATGAATAGCTGAGCACCGCTTCGCGCATTTTAATATAGCTATTGTCATAAATAGCCGCACGTTCATTCCACGCATTGCTTCCCCAGTCGTATGTACTCAGGTAGTACGTAGGTGCGTCAATGACTGTCCCATTCGGAACACCATCGGTAGTTACGCCTTTCAATACAACACCATCATGATATACCATACTTCCATCGGGTGCCGCTTCGCCATGGTTGTCCAGTAAAACTTTATTGCCCGTTGAATTAATATAGTAAGGCAATCCACCCGTCTCGGCAGTACGGTAGCGCAGGGTGCTGGTATACATACCTGATCCCATACCATATTTTAGCGGAGGTGATATAATCTTGCCACCGATGCTATAATCGATCGTAAGGTCTAATCTAAAATTCTTGTACTGTATTGCATTCACAAATCCGCCGGTTACTTTTGGCAGCATGTTTCCAGCTTTAACGTATCGCGTCTTGTCAATGATATACACGCCTTTATCGTTGATAATAAAGTTACCGTTGGCATCTGTTTTGCGTGGATATACATATATATTTCCGATCGACTCGCCTGGTTCTGCTACAACCTGTATGGCGCTTCCTTCCAAATCGCGGAATACCAGCTTATCTATACCATTTCCAAGCGAATGGACTTTAGATGAATTCAACGCTATATTTACCGTACTGGTCCAGGTGATCGATGGAGATGTAACCAACGTGTTGAGCCCTAATTCCCAACCATTGTTTTGCAACTGACCTATATTCGTCAGCATTTTACTTGCCCCTACGCTCGTAGGTAAATCGAGTTTCAGAATCTGATTCTTTATCCGGCTGGCATAGTAGGTCAGGTCAACACCAATCTTTCCCGCCCATAGTTTCGTTTCGAGTCCGAATTCTGTCTCGTACTTATTCTCGGGTTTGATCGCATTGTTACCATACAGATTACCCTGTGTTGATGCCGCTATAACAGAGCCTTGTGTTGTCTGCAACGATGTGAGGTCATATAGTATATTGGCTTCGTATACCGGCGGAGCATTTCCTACCACGCCATACGATCCGCGAAGTTTAGCGTATGAAATAAATGCGGGCAGCGTTACAGCTTCTGACAAAACGAAACCGCTGTTAACAGAAGGATAAAAATACCGGTTATTGCCGGGCGCCAATGTTGATGAATATTCCTGTCGTGCAGTACCTTCCATGAAGAGGAAATCTTTATAGTTCAGATTAACCACGCCCAGAAAAGCATACTTCAAAATAAGCGACTGTGTCTCGGTAGCAATCTTGGTAGCGTTATAGGAGTTGTTCAAGCTGAACCAATTCTCTACGGCCAATCCTCCGCTTGTAGCCGTAGCATGATCGCGATAGTGTTCATCGCGTAATTGAAAACCACCGTTGATTGAAAAAGAAAAATCGGATGAAACAGTTTTATTATAGGTTAACAACGCATCGGTATATAAAATGGAATATCGTCCATTGGACACACTATACGAACCGGTACTGCTATTTACATTAAACATTGTGGGATACTCGTTGTATCCTTTTCCTTTAATAGACAAGCTCGTAAAGTCATTACCGATCTTCCCGCGAAAGTGCAGGTTGGGTGTAATCTCATAATAAAGCGTGACACTGGAGATAAGTCGGTTCTGATTTTCATCTTCGCTATCACGAAGCTGCTTCCAGAAAAAATTCATTACTTCATAGCCTCGCGGTGTTGTGAAATATAGTGCCTCAGCAGGATCGCGCTGTGACTGATCGTACGGTACCCATTTATACCCTTTCGTTGTTTTATACTTCTCGCGCAACAACGACATATCTTCTGCCCTGCTGAAAAATCCGTCCCAGCTTGAGGTGATGCGATTAATCTTCAACGGACGATTGTGCACACGGCTATTGGAATAATTCAACACAACATCGGCCGAAAGGCGATCTGATATTTTAATATAGTTATTCAGGTTAAACGTATTGCGCTGCAGTTTACCACCTACCTGTATACCGGCATAATCATTTCGTGAATAAGAAAATCTATAAGCAACTCTTTCAGTTCTATTACTGATGGCGGCATTGAACAACGAATTATACCCTTGTCTGTAAAAATCTTTATAGTTATTTGGTTGAGGACTATATTTTCGTTTTGTACCATCCCACCACATTACTTCTTCGCCATTCATCTTCGGTCCGAATTGCGCGTACGATTCAAACAACGGACGTTTTGTTTCCGCTTCACCATCCTGATCCAGGTCCACCGGAACCCACCCGGAAGCATCCGCACCGAGCGATATATTTCGGTCGCGATCAAAACCCGGACCGTATATATTTTGATAATGCGGGGTGAATGCAACCTGTTCAACACTGGCGGTATATCCGATCTCCACTCCGAGCCCCGCTTTCTTATCACCTTTCTTCGTGGTGATCACAACCACACCATTGGCAGCATCAGATCCATATAGCGCTGTAGCCCCTGCACCTTTCAATACCGATATCGTTTCAATATCTGAAGGGTTTATATCGAGTATACCATTACCGCGAATGCGTGCATCGGTATAGTAGTCGGTGTTGTTTATACCAAGTGCGCCTTTCTCGTTCCCGTCACGCATCAATACGCCATCCACTATATATAGCGGCTGTGCATTGTAATTCAGTGAATTTAAACCGCGCACCTGTATGGTAACAGCACTCGTGGCACCACCTGGAGCGGTGCGTATTCTTACACCGGGAGCTTTGCCATACATGGCTGATACTACATTGGTATTTCCGGCTTGTGTAATCTGAGACGAGTTGATCGTGCTCACCGAATAGCCCAGCGCCTTTTGATTTTTACCAATGCCCAATGCGGTAATAACGACTTCCGAAAGCTGCGAAAGGTTTTCCGTCAGTACAACGTCTACATGTTTTTCACCGGTATAGGAAACTTCCTTCACCATATACCCGATATGTGAGAATACAAGTATATTCTGATCGTCCTGAGGGAAGCTGATGGAGTAATTGCCATCTATATCTGTCAACGTGCCGACACCTTCTTCTTTCAAAAATATACTCGCGCCCGTAATACCCTCACCAAACTGGTTCGTTACGCGTCCGGCTATAGTAAGCGTAGCTTTTGCTGCAGTTGCCGGGCGCTCACGTTTCGGATATATAACATAGATGGTTTGATCTACACCCTCTACCCGTTTATACTCCAGGTTGTGGGGGGCCAGTATTTCGGTGAGGTATACTTCCAGCGGTTTACTTTCATTTGCCGTATAGGAGACAAATTTATTCTCCAGGAAGTCTTTCTGATAGGCAAAGCTTACGTGATTACGTTCTTCAAGTTTACGCAACACATCGGCTAGCGGAATTGGTTTTTCAATGGAACGATTCAGGAAAGACTTTTTTGCAGCCGATTGATTTTTTATAGCTGCGTCCTGTGCATAGATATAGCCAACCATGCTGAAGCATGCGATAAAAGCAAAATACGCTTTCATCACTTTTTGTGGTTGGCGGCTCATAGGATAAAGGTTTACCTATAGGATTTGGCGACTGGATAGAGAAAACCTATTCCACCAAAGGTAATCAATCCTGATGATTGGGGCTTATAACGATCTGCTTTTTATTTTGCTCGATTTGAACATCTAATATTTCGCCAAGTACCTGTAAGAGAACATCTACACTTTTACGGGATATCTTCGCTGTTACGCGCTTGTCCATCAATGCAGATTCCGTTACATGTACCTCTACTCCGAAGTTATCTTCAATATCCTGAATGATTCCGGAGAGTGGAGTATCATTATAGATGAAGAGATTATTTTTCCACGCCAGTGTACGCTCGGCTTTTGTATCGCGCGTAAGCGTTACAGCGCGTGTGTCGCTGAACGTTGCAAGATCGCCAGGCCGTAGTGTCATGTTTTCGCTCGCGGTTTGCAACGCTATCTTTCCGGATTGCAGATATACCGATGCATTTCCTTGGCGTGTATTCACGTTGAATTCTGTACCGAGTACCTGTACGGAAAATTTTTCAGCTGCCTCTACAACAAACTCTTTATCGTCATGCGTGTGTACTACATCAAAGAATGCTTCTCCTGTAAGCGACACTTTTCGTTTCGATCCTGTCCAATCGTTTTTATATACCAGCTGTGAATTAGCGTTCAGCGTAACGCGCGATCCATCCGGAAGTATAAATTCTTTTATTTCACCGAAAGCAGTTTTATAGGCAACGTCAGGTTGTTGTGCAGGCCATAAAACATATATAGCAGCCAGCACAGCTGTCGCAATCACAGCGGCTGCGAGACCTTTATAATTCCGTGTGCTCCGTGTTTGTTGTACCGGTTGCTGTTCTGCATTTTCCCGTATCTTCTCCCACACATCCAGGAAAGCTGTAGTTACCTCGTTGTCTGTGCGCAAGCCAGCGAGTTTAACGAGATGTATAGCCTTGTGAATATCTTCTTCCCGGTGAGGGTTGTTTTCAAGCCATCGGCTCCAGAATTGAATAGTCTCATCGTCCGGGCTCAAAACCCATCGCCTAAAACTATCGTCTAATGCAAGATCCTCGGCAGAATAATTACTATAACGCATCTAAATAAATCTATCGATCCCTTAAATTTAACAATGATAATTGTATATCCATACAGGAATGGAACATACTCCAAGTTATTCTGCTCTATACTCTGGAATCTCTTAAACGACTGTCTTCCGGAAATCTACTCTTAACAACCGCAGAAAAAAGAATAAAAAAAATTTTCCATGTCGCATGTCCCATTAAAATGATTTACTGTCAATATTTGAACTGTCAAATCAATTTAACCCGGTTCTGTCATGCGAACGCTTTACTTCATACAGACTTTCCTGTGTGTAATTTTATTCTCAATACAGGTAACTGCACAAAGCACGGTGCAGTCTTACCAGAATGCAAATCTCCCGGCAGATGATCGTGTGCGCGATCTGCTGAAACAACTTACGCTCGAAGAGAAAATTCATCTGTTCGGTTTTAACAGCAAAGGTGTGCCGCGCCTCGGTATACCAGTATATAACTGGTGGAATGAAGGCTTGCACGGTGTAGCGCGGGCGGGGGAAGCAACCGTTTTTCCGCAGGCTATTGCACTGGCAGCAACGTTTAACGATGATCTTCAACATTCCATCGCCGATGTTATCTCCACGGAGGCACGTGCCAAGTATAACCTGGCCGTGAAGCAGGACCGGAGAATACAGTATATGGGACTCACGTTCTGGTCACCGAACATCAATATATTTCGTGACCCGCGCTGGGGCCGCGGACAGGAAACATACGGCGAAGATCCGTATCTCACAGCACGTATGGGTAAAGCCTTTGTGAAAGGCTTGCAGGGAAACGATCCGCACTATCTGAAAACATCAGCATGCGCCAAGCACTTTGCTGTGCACAGTGGCCCGGAAGCAAACCGCCATACCTTTAATGCAATTGTGGATGAGAAAGATCTGCGCGAAACATACCTATACGCTTTTCATGAACTGGTAGGTGCCGGTGTTGAATCAGTGATGTGCGGCTATAACCGCGTGAATGATGAGCCTTGCTGCACGGGCAATACTTTATTGCATAAAATACTTCGTGAGGAATGGGGATTCAAAGGCCACGTAGTAACCGACTGCTGGGCACTGGAAGATATATGGCTGCGTCATAAAGTTATGCCGGATGCCGTGCATGTAGCTGCAGCGGCTGTCAAAGCCGGTGTCAATCTCGATTGCTCCAACATGCTGCAGGATGATCTGATGAAAGCTGTTCAACAAAATCTGATCACTGAGAAAGAAATTGATGAAGCACTCGCGCCTTCACTTCGCACACAATTTAAACTTGGCTTCTACGACAAACCTGAAAATGTACCCTTCTCGTCTTTAGGACAAGAGAGTATACGCAGCGCTGCCAACATTAACTTTGCACGTAAGGCTGCACAGCAAAGTATGGTGCTTCTGAAGAATGACAAAAATATACTTCCGCTGAAATCAGAATCGTATGGAAGTATATTAGTAGCCGGGGCCAATGCCGCATCGCTCGATGCATTGCTTGGAAATTATCACGGTGTATCTTCTGATATAGTCACGTTCGTGGAAGGTATTACGAAAGCTGCAGGTCCGGCTACCGTGGTGCAGTACGACTTGGGCTGTAACGATGTTGACTCCGTACACTTTGGTGGTCTGTGGGCATCCGAGAACAGTGATGTTACGATCGCGGTAGTTGGACTCACCCCAGTGTTAGAAGGTGAAGAAGGCGATGCGTTTCTTGCAGCACATGGTGGTGATAAAGCCGACTTAAATATACCGGCCAGTCATATAGCGTATCTCAAAGCATTACGCAAGAAACATAAGAAGCCTATCATTGCTGTAGTAACTGCAGGAAGCGCTATAAATGTAGCCGCGATTGAGCCGTATGCTGACGCTGTTATTCTAGCATGGTATCCCGGAGAACAAGGCGGAAACGCTTTGGCAGATATACTCTTCGGAAAAGTTTCTCCTTCCGGAAGATTGCCGGTAACATTCTACAAATCCTTTAACGATCTGCCTGCGTACGACAGCTATGCTACCAAAGGAAGAACGTATCGTTACTTTACAGGTGATGTACAATATCCGTTTGGTTTCGGATTAAGCTATACACAGTTCGCCTATACCTGGAAAGAAAAGCCGCGCGATTCATACAAAGCTAAAGAGATAGTTTCGGTAACCGTGCAGGTAAAAAATACAGGCGCGTACGATGGTGACGAAGTTGTTCAAGCTTATATCAAATACCCTTCCGGTGAGCGTGCTCCGCTGAAAGAGCTGAAACAATTTAGTCGCATACATGTAGCCAAAGGTTCCCAACAGGACGTGACATTGACGATCCCGATTGCTGATTTACAAAAGTGGAATCTGAAGAAAAGCGCGTGGGAAGTTGTGCCGGGCAAGTATACCATTTACCTTGGAAGCAATTCTCTTGATGAGCGTATACAACACCAATTTGTTGTAAAAAAATAGTGTATCTTTAATAATTCTTCTGAATCTTCATCAGGCTTTTATCGTTTGTATATTGACGGTAAGCCTGATGAAGAGAATGGCAATTATTAATTTTCGATATGGTTACAAAAGAAGAACTTAAAAAAGAAGTAGATAAACTACCGGATAGCCTGTTAGATGAAGTATATATTTTGCTTAAGAATATGCTTCGTCAAAAAAAGTCTAATCAAGAAAGTATGTACGAAGGCTGGGATGCCTGGAGAAAAAACCTGGAGCAGTTTAGCAGTGATTTCATGAATAGCCGTAATCAATCATCTCAGCAATCCCGCGAATCCTTCGATTAATGAATTACCTTCTAGACACGAATATCTGTATCTATATCATCAAGAAAAATCCACAATCCGTTTTCAACAGACTTCTTGAAATTCCCCCACATCAATTATCTGTATCCGCTATATCAGTAGCAGAACTCGAGTATGGAGTACGCAAAAGTTCTTAACCTGAAAAGAACCAACTCGCACTTAAAAACTTCCTAAAGCCTCTTCCGTGCTAAGCTTCGACTTCAACGCCACTATCGAATATGGAATGATACGCAGTAACCTGGAGAAAAAAGGAATTCCCATTGGCCCACTCGACCTTTTAATCGCGGCTCACGCCGAGAGTCTTAACTATACACTAGTTACTAACAACGAAAAAGAGTTCAGCAGAATAGATGGGCTTAAAATAGAAAACTGGGTATAATAAATTCCAGCGACCGGAGTTTCTCCCTGGACATCTTGTACTTACTAAAAACGCCAGACTTCGGGTATATATTAAACGATGTAACTGCAGGTATAGCATTACTCCACCTCTCGTGAGATCAACTTCGTTGACGCACGCACATTCAAAACAGAAGGTATAACAATGCGCTCGTTCTTGAGATTATATTTTTTCTCCAATGCTTTAAAAAGAATTGTGGCTGCAGCTTTACCCATTTCGAAGGCTGGCTGCGTAACAGTGGTGAGTGGCGGATCGAGCAACGATGCAATCTGCAAATGTGAGAAGCCTATAATTTTTATATCGTAGGGAATCGCGATGCGATGAGCGTGACAGATTTTATATACCGGCATCGTTACTTTTTCAATAGAGCCTATAATTCCATCAGGACGATTGCTGCAAGTTAGCAGTTGTTCTATAATAGTATTGTTCTCATCTTCATTATCGGTGCAAAATACAACACGCTCCGGCAGTGCATGATCGTGTAACGCCTGGGTATATCCATGATGGCGGTGTTTGATGATGGCGAGCTCACCCGGCATCGACAGAAATGCGATACGCTTGCAACCCTGATCAATGAGATGCTTTGCTGCCGCATAAGCCGAATCAAAATCATTCGTTACGACACTTGCTGTCTCAATGCCTTCGCAAACACGATCAAAAAAAACGAGCGGAATTTTATTGGCGTATAGTTCACTCAGGTGTTCATACTTTTCATCGTTGGCTACTATGGACATCAACACGCCATCCACGCGTCCATTACGAAACTCGCGTACTATGGATTGCTCCCGCTGTACATCTTCATGTGTAAGGTATACCATGGTGTGGTAGCCCTTATCATGTGCAATAGACTCTATACCGTTGATCGCTGCCGAAAAAAAACTGTCGGCCACTTCCGGTAACACCACGGCAATGTTTCCACTCCTTCCCTTCTTTAAACTGCTGGCATACGGATTGGGTATATAGTCCAGCTTGGCGGCATATTCAAAAACGCGGGCTTTGGTTTCAGTGCTTATCTCATGACTATCGCGTAAAGCTTTTGATACTGTTGAAACAGCCAGATTCAGGTCCTTCGCAATTTTCTTTATCGTTACACTCATGTACCGTTGGGCTTTGTTAAATAACGCAAAATCAATCTATATACGAAAACGGTTTCGTAAATAAGCCGGTACAAATCGTTGATTGAGCAGATATAATTCACCAAGTTCGATATGTGTATTCCAGCGAGTACATCTTTTTCGCTTTCCAAAATTTAAACATATCAATTTATGAAACCTCAAATTGAAAGTAATCCGTTGACAAATCTGGATGAATGGGAAGATGATTTGTTACGCAGGTATCCAGATCCTGAAGCTATAGCTGATCAGAAATCAGTGGAAGAGTACAGGAACTATGAGACTCCGCAACGGGATACTGTTCGTGAATTTTACAGACTGAATCATACGTATCAGACTTATGATTTTGTTATGCAGAAGCGTGAGAACTATTTGCGCTTTGATAAAAAAGAAATGTCGATATGGCCTGCATTTGATTTTTTGAATCAACTCGTAGATGATTCAGACCCGGATACAGACCTCGACCAGATGCAACACTTGCTGCAAACTTCAGAAGCGATCCGCAGAGACGGACACCCTGACTGGATGGTGTTAACGGGACTGGTTCACGACATGGGTAAAGTTCTCTGTTTGTTTGGCGAACCACAATGGGCTGTCGTTGGTGATACATTCCCGGTAGGCTGTGCTCACTCTGACAAGATTGTGTTCCCGGAGTTCTTTGATGCAAACCCGGATCATCACAACGAAAAGTATAATACGAAGTATGGTATATATGAACCAAACTGTGGCCTGCGCAATGTACACATGTCGTGGGGCCACGATGAATATGTATACCAGATGATGAAAGATTATTTGCCGGAGTCTGCGCTCTATATGCTGCGCTACCACTCTTTCTATGCACAACACCGTGAACACGCTTACGATCACTTAATGGATGATCATGATCACAAGATGTTCAAATGGGTAGATCTTTTCAATCCATACGATTTATACTCCAAGAATCCAACGCCTCCGAATTGGACCGAGCTGCGTCCGTATTACGAAGACCTGGTTGCTAAATATTTACCAGCCACACTTAAATTCTAGTGTGACTATATATACTTTCCATGGCACTGGAATGTACCGATCCACCTGTGGCTTGCAGGTGGATCTCATAAAATAAAAAATCCTGCGCGACCTTCCATGTTTCTGAAAAAGTCGTTGCAGGATTTTTTATTATCTATACTATAGCTATACTTACGCCACTTCGAGACGATCGCGCGGAATGGTAAACATGAAGGAGCTTCCTTTACCCGGCTCGCTTTCAAACCAGATCACTCCTCCGTTTTTCTCCACCAGTTCTTTACACAGCGGCAAGCCCAGCCCGGTGCCCTTCTCGTTGGATGTACCCGGTGTTGTAAAACCGGTAACACCATCAAAAAGCTTCGATTGTTTTTCTGCTGGTATACCGGTGCCGGTATCCTGCACGGTAATTTTTACAAATTTCTCCTGGTCTACTACGGAAAGCGAAAGACGATCGCCTGCGCGTGAAAACTTGATGGCGTTGTTCATCAGGTTGCGTATCACGATATCGACTGTAGCTTTATCGGCAAATGCAATGGCCGGTGTCACTACCTGTGCCGATATATGTACCCGCTTCGTATCGGCATGTCCTTTTGCAAGGCGCACGTTTTCCTCCACTACTTTTTGCAGATCGAAATGTTCGGCATTCAGCACGGTGCCATCCATCTGGCTCTTCGCCCAATGCAACATGTTCTCCACAAGTTGTACGGTTACGTTCAGCTTCTCACTCATGAGCTTGCTCATCTGCTGTATATCTGCCGTGGTGAGTGTACCATCGCCAATCAGCTCTACCATACTTTGCAGGGAGTTCAACGGACTTCTGAAATCATGACTGATGATAGAGAGTAATTTATTCTTAATCGTATTGAGCCTTTCGAGGTGCGCATTCTGTTCATCGATCTTTTCCTTCTGCGCTATGATGGCAGCATTGCGTTCCTTCAGCAATACATTGAATTTTTTCCAGCGCTTGTTGGAGATAACCAGGTACGTTATGATCAGTACCAGCGCGGTAAGCCCTGCTATATAGGTCTTCTTCCTGAAGTTTCCGCGAACAATTTCTTTCTGCTGAAGAGCTTTATCTTTTTCAAGCATTTCAATTTCATGCTGCTTTCGCTGCAGGTCGTACTCCGCCTGAAGATTGTTGGCTTCGCGCTCTTTTTCGATGCTGAACATTTCCTCCTTCAAAGCAATCTCTTTGTCGCGGTAGAGCAATGACCTTTGAAAATCTTTTTTGCGCTCATATGCTTTGTACAGCAGGTGGTATGCTTCCAGCAGAATTTCCTTATTACCCGCTGTTGTCAGATTTCCTATACTCTTTTCAGCGTATGCTATTGCTTTACCATATTGCTCTTGTTCGAAATATATATCTGCCAGTAAATTATAGCTATACGAAACGCCCTCTACATCATGAATGCGTTCTGAAATGGCCTGCGACTCGTGCAGATACTCAAGAGCCTTCGCATTGTGTCCGGTCTTATGCAGCGACTCGCCCATATTGTAGAGTACTATCGCTGTGCACGCAGTATCTTTAACTTCACGACTTATTTCCAGGGCTTTGTAGTTATTCTCCATCGCCAGGTCATACTGCTTGTTCTTCGAATACATGTCTGCCAGGTTGATCAATGTACTGAGCATGGAAGCGTGGCCATAGTCTCCAAATATATTCAGCGCCTTTTCAAAGTATTCAATAGCCTTCGCATAGTTGCCCATTGAAGAATATACTATACCAATATTATTATAGTTGTTGCCGGTAAGACCTCTTAATTTAAGTTCTTCGCTAATCGTGAGTGCTTCGAGGTGGCAGCGCAGTGCTTCCGGAAATTTACCTTTAGCCACCAGGGCAACACCTTTTGTAAGATAGCTTAGTGCAATGCCTTTTTTGAAATCGTGTTTGCGGGCGAGTTCCATCGCCTGATCGGCCATGAGTATAGCACTGTCGGGATTGCGATACCAATAGAATTTGGACAAGGAATAATACACGTTAACCTTGATGGTGTCGTTAACCGAACTTTTCAGTTCTTCGTTTAGCAGGGCGATTTCGCCCGATTGCGCGTAGCAAAAGGGTACACTCAAAAACAAGCACAATAATGTAATGAGCAGTCGCTGCATGCGTTTGGTTCCGTGTAAGTTACAATCGAATGTAAACTTATATACATCAGCGCGCATTCAACAGGGGATTTATAGTTTTTCATTACATCCAACATCAATGCTGCGTATTTTTCAAAAAGTGGCATACACGCAGGCATAGCCCATCATGGATTACGTTTCGCTGGTACTTATCGCGGCAAACACGCCTTTGGTCGCGGTAAATCCGGAGTTTTCTGTTACAGGAGATTTGGTATAGACATTCGCTGCCGGTCAACGAAGGCTTATGTTAAACCATTGATGCAGCGATTATGTGGATTTATATATGATCGCAGACAAAGATATTACATCTTCATCCCGCATTCCGTTAACTGTGAATGTGACGCTTCATCTTTCCTTTTTCATTTGTCATCGCTATACAACACTACGTTTAATGCTCACCAAAGAGCATATACTTCAGACCCAATACCGATTGTGCTCGACAGGCAACATCTAAATCTCTTGGCTATATACGGATAGCTTCATCTCCATTCTTACAAAAAATCACCAGCTATACTTGTCCAGTCAACAAACATTATAAAAGCAAATAGCCGGTATATAGATTCACATATTCCCATTCGGCATCAATTACTGGTACAGCTATACGCACAATCATTTCTCATAGGTATACATGTGATTTGAACAGAGAATGCGTGCTTACAAACGAGGCTTGCTACTGTACGCTGCGTACACTTTTGTGTCATTTCCGCACATAGCAAATCTTACCTTTTATTTTATCAACTTGTGTCCTGATCTTTGCGTTAGTAACCCGAAAGGAATGTTACTTTCGTGTAAGACATATTGCCCTCTACAATTTGATGCTTATGGATTTTAACTGGCGATCACCAGTAGTACCACGGGTAGCTGCATTGGCTGCTTCTATTTTTTTATTCTGCTTCTTCGCCTTTTCAAAAGGCGACTGGATTTATGCGCTGATCTTTTTGGCACTGAGTGCATACCAGATCAAACTTCTTATAACGTATCTCGATCGCTCGCACGAAAACATAGCATCCTTTCTCGACTCGGTAAAGTTTGATGATCTCTCGTACTCGTTTAAAACGGAGAGCGATGATCCTGCCGTAAAGCGTCTGCACCAGGAGCTGAACAATGCGCTGCTCAAATTACGCAGTGCCCGCAGTGAGAAGGACTCCGAATTTCTTTTCTTCAAAAACATTGTAATGCATGTTGGGATCGGACTCATGGTCTTCAAAGAAGATGGCACCGTGGAGATCTTCAACAGTGCAGCAAGGAAACTCTTAAAGACAAATCGCATTGACAACATCAGCGACCTGAAAGACGTGAGCGATACACTGGTAAATGTATTCACGAAATTAAAGACGGGTGGTCGTGAACTGGTGAGACTTAAAATCGGTGAGGAGATTGTTCAACTTTCTATTTACGCCATCGAACTTACCCTACGCGGTGAGAATGTGAAACTCATTTCGGTTCAAAACATCCAGAACGAACTTGAAGAGAAAGAGATGGAAGCGTGGCAAAACCTGGTACGCGTACTTACGCACGAGATCATGAACTCTGTAACGCCTATCTCTTCATTAGCCGGTATTGTTGAAGAGGAGTTGAAGCCGCATATACAGGAAGACAATGGTATGCCGCTGAGTAAAGATCAACTGAGTGACATTCATCTTTCATTACAAACCATTAGCAAGCGAAGCGAAGGACTTATACATTTCGTCAAAGAGTTCAGAAGTCTCACCGCGATACCGAAGCCGCGCCCGGTACAAATTGATGTGCGACCATTGCTGGAAGAACTTACCATGCTGCACCGGAAAGATGTGAGCGAAAAAAATATACAACTTTCTATTTCAGTATACCCTGAAGACCTGACTATATCTGCTGACAAGAATATGATCGAGCAGGTAATTATCAACCTGTTTAAAAATGCAATTCAGGCTTTTGAAGATCAGGATCCGAAGATCATCGAGCTGCGCGCATACCTGAATGACAAGTCGCGACCGGTTATTGCTGTAAAAGACAACGGTACGGGTATTGACCAGGAAGCCATCGAAAAGATATTTATCCCCTTCTTCACTACGAAGAAGACCGGGTCTGGTATAGGCCTGAGCTTGTCGCGACAGATCATGCGTCAGCACCAGGGTACACTTTCGGTGAAGTCAACCATGGGCAAAGGAACTGAATTCTTTATGCGGTTTTGATCTGCGCGGGTGTTAAACATTTGACTTTAGATAATCCCATTTAGCTGATTACGAATCGCTTGAATCGATCTGTATCGGGATTTTAGAAATTTGAAACGGATTTAATACATTTGCCCCGATCCATACAACATCACGCTATGCAAGACATTCCGGAGAAAGTCACCAAAATTCTAACAGAAAAACTCGGCATCGCTGCATCTGAAATTACCCCTGAAGCCAATTTTGTAAAAGACCTTGGAATAGACTCCCTCGACTACGCTGAAATCGTGATGGAATTCGAGCAGACTTTTGACATCCGTATACCGGATGATGATGCTGAAAAACTCCAGACTTATGGACAAGCGGTAAGCTATATCCAGGACAAGGTAAGCAAGAAGAAGTAATTCAATTCTTCTCCGACTCAAAGTAACAACACAAACGTACTACCGTTTTGGCCACTGCCTGTGTAAGTGGTTGTAGTATAGTATTGTCTGCCAGGTTTACCAGTTGCCAGGCAACGGGGTTGCCATCCCACGCGATTACAAATTTACTGGTGCCGATCAGCACAACGTCCATCTCATATAGTTCATCACCGGCTTTATCATGCATACCGGTAAATGGGAGGAGTATATGATCTTTTTTATACAGCGCTCCTTTTACACAATCAATGCTATCGGGTCGCATCAGCAACCTGGTTTCAGTATTCCAGGCTTTGAACAGTAACTTTCGCTGCGAGAGGAAATGCATGTCCATAAAAATTAGTAATGTTGAGGCGTGAACAACGAAGGTAAGAAGGTATTATTCATAGTCAACAAGTATGCAGGTACGGGCTACCAGCCGCAGGTTGAAGGACGCATTGTAGAAGCGTGTGTAAAAAATAACGCGGAGTGTACCGTTGAATTTACGCAGGCTCCCGGTCATGCAGTAGAGCTTGCCGAAGGAGCAAAACAGCAGGGCTTTGATTTTGTTGTTGCCGTAGGTGGCGATGGCACGATTAACGAAGTAGCACGCGGTGCACTAAAAGCATCTATACCCATGGGTATTATACCGCGCGGTTCGGGCAATGGACTCTCGCGTCATCTTGGTATTCCGCTTACAGTTGGTCCGGCTGCCGAGTCTTTATTTCAGAGTACGGTGTTGAACATGGATACCTTTACGGTGAATGGCAAACTATCACTGAATGTATCGGGGATTGGTTTTGACGGACACATCGCCAACCTGTTTGGCGGTAAAACGAAACGCGGACTGGCCGGGTATGTAAAGCTTACGGTGGAAGAGTTCTTCGCATTTCAGGAGTTTGATATGGAAGTATCGATCGATGGTATAACATTTCCGAGTCGCGCATTTATAGTGGCCATCGCCAACTCATCGCAGTATGGTAACAATGCACGCATTGCTCCTGCTGCTTCGGTGTGCGACCAGCTATTGCATGTTACGCTTGTAAAAAAGGTACCGGTATACCGCGTTGATTTTGTATATAATATGTTTACCGGTGGTCTTAGCAACGCATCTTCTTTCTGCGATATGCGGGCTGCTAAATCTATAGCGATCCGAACATCGAAGCCTATAGCCTTTCACGTGGATGGTGAACCGGGTGGTCATCATACCGAGTTTGAAATTTCATTGATGCCTGCCGCTCTTCAGGTTTTAGTGCCGACAAAAGCGCTTCAAAAAGGAACGCTGTAAATACCGTGGGCAGGGTGACATCGCTGCTGCGATACAATCGTTTAATTACTATATAATTAACCTTACAACCCCATGAAAAAAATTCTAACTGTAGTGATGTGCCTGGCAGCAGGCGTAAGCGCGTTGGCGCAAAGTATATCCATACCACCCAGTGGCGACAACCAGAAATCAAGCGTTACACAATGGATCGGTCCGGTGGCTGTAACCATTCAGTATAGCAGTCCCAACGTACATGGTCCGAATGGTGAAGATCGTAAAGGCCACATCTGGGGCGAGCTTGTACATTATGGATTTATAGACCAGGGCTATGGCACATCGAAGGCTGCACCGTGGCGCGCGGGTGCCAACGAAAATACTACGATCACTTTTTCGCACGATGTAAAGATTGGTGGTGAAAGTATAAAAGCCGGCACCTACGGACTTTTTCTCGATGTTGAAAAAGAAGGTAACTGGAACTGGATCTTCTCTACCAACTCAGCGCGCTGGGGAAGTTATTACTACGATCCGAAAGAAGATGCACTGCGTGTAAAGACAACTCCGCAGGATGCCGAATATACCGAGTACTTAACCTATAGCTTTACCGATCGTGAAGCAGCCAGCGCAGTGGCGTACCTGCAATGGGAGAACAAACGTATACCTTTCAAGATTGAAGTACCGAATGTAAATGAACTATATCTGTCGCAGATACGCGGAGAGCTGATGGGCAATCGCATGGGCTTTGACTATCAACCATGGATGGATGCTGCACAGTTTTGCGCTCGTAACAAGATTAACCTTGAAGAAGCATTAACGTGGGCCGATAATGCGATCAGCGGTCAGTTTATAGGACGCGAAGATTTTGCTTCGCTGCAAACCAAAGCGCAAGTACTATACGCCATGAATCGCGATAGC
Source organism: uncultured Chitinophaga sp. (assembly GCA_966211525.1). GTDB lineage: Bacteria > Bacteroidota > Bacteroidia > Cytophagales > Cyclobacteriaceae > Ohtaekwangia. The sequence continues at coordinate 30,958 of CBIHOZ010000005.1, forward strand.
GAAGCCGATGCTGTTATGGGTAAAGCTATCAAACACCCGACTGCGAATGTTACGGAAGTACATCAGTATGGAAGAGCACTGCTCGCTGCGGGTAAAAATGATAAGGCTATGGAAGTATTCAAGACTAACCGCCAGCTTCACCCTGACGATAAATTTACTACGTATGTAGGTCTTGCACGTGGCTACTCAGCAACAGGTGATAAGAAGAACGCCATCAAGAACTGGGAGATGGCCATCAAAAATATACCGGAAAATCAGAAAGCATTTTTACCGCAGTACGAAGCGGAAGTGAAGAAGTTAAAAGGAGGAGCTTAGTGCTCCTTCTTCTTTTTCGATATAGGCCTTTTGCAACTGAAGGCTGAACGTAAAGGTTGTTCCTTTACCCTCCTGGCTCTTTACACCAATAGAGCCTCCGTTGTGTTCTATAAATTCCTTGATCAGCAACAAACCTATACCAACACCTTTCTCCTGGTTGGTACCGAGCTTGGTAAAATGGGTTTCAGCATTAAAGAGTTTCACAACATCATCGGCTGCTATACCGACACCAGAGTCGGATACCGAGATGTTCATATACCCTTTGTCTGTTGTATGCGATATAGTAACAAGACCTTTATGTGAGTTGAACTTGATTGCGTTCGACAGCAGGTTGCGAAAAATCATGTGCAGGTGATTTTTATCTGCGCGAACATGCAGATCTTTTTCAAGTTCGTTCACAATCGTTACATTTTTGCTGCGTGCAGTTTCATCATACAGGGCTATAATTTTATCAGCAACTTCTTTGGCACATATAGGTTCTATATTTACCTGCAGTCCTTTTAACTGCGATTGCGACCAGTATAGTAAATTCTCCAGGTTCTCCTGCACGGAATCCAGGTTCTGTTTGAGTGTATTGGACGCATACTGAAACTCTTCCTGCGTAAGCCCGGTATCTTCCACCAAATTCATTAATCCCCGCAGGCTCGCCAGCGGTCCGCGTAAATCATGGCTGATGATGGAGAATAATTTACTCTTGGTCTCATTCATATTGCCCAGCTGTAACGCCTGCAACGCTATCTCGCGGTTCTTCTCGGCTAATTTATCGTGCGCGCGTTTTTTGATCTGGTTGTTATAGATCAACACAAACACGATGATGAGCACCAGGGTAAGACAGCCGAATGAAAAGTATATCCATACCCGCTGGTTGTTGATCTCCTCCTGTTTCAGTTCCGCATCTTTCGTGAGCAACTCAATCTGCGTTCCTTTCATTTCAGAGTCAAAGCGGGCTTGCTGCAACGCGAGGTATTCGCTGTTCTTCTGATCGTATAGTGAATCGTGTATTAACTGATACGCTGTTTGATATTCGAGCGCTTTTGAATGATTGCGTTTGGCAAGAAAGGCGTTCGACATTAATTTATAGGTGCTTTCCAGTTCATCCTGGTAGCCATATTTTTTGGCGAGCGCTACATTTTCAAAAAGATACTTCAATGCAAAGTCGGGCTGGTTGCGTTCCAGGTATAGATGACCAATTCTGCGAAGTACGGAAGCTTCGTGGTATGTTTTGTTATCGTTACGGGCAAGCTGCAGCGCCTGGCTGAATTTGATCAAGGCATTGCTATAGTCTTTCTTGTATACATCTATATCGCCCAGCACGCGCAGCACAGCACTGCGCGTATATTTATCCTCAACGTGTTTACTTGCTTCATAGGCACGCTGCGAGAAAAGTATAGCAGAATCGTATTGATTATTACGCAGGTGTACATACGCTATATTTGCCAGTGTACGCGCTGCTGTAGCATGATCGCCAATAGCCTCGTTAAGTTTATAGGCACGTCTGAAATAATTATTAGCCTGTGCAAAAAGCTTTTGTTCAAAATATATAGCGGCTATACTGTTGATGCTGCGCGCCATGGTGGCGGTATCAAATTGCAGTTCGCTGGTTTGCAGCGCATCAACCGAAAGCTGAAAGGCTTCTGAAAGATTACCGAGACGATAGTATATCCACGCCAGATTTTCCTGTGCAGGGGCGAGACCAGCCTGGTAATTCAAACTGCGGGCGAGCTCATATGCCTGCTGTGCATAGCGAAATGCTTTGGTATTGTTCCGCTCACGCAATGTGGTAACAAGACGATTGATGTGAAGAACCTTTGTACTATCGTCTGGATCATGCTGAATAGTATATTCCAGACTATCCACAGACTTATACTGGCACAATGCCACTAATGGTAGTAATAAAAAGGTTATTAAGGTAACAGACCTTAGGTGCATAATGCAGTAAAGTATGTTGCAACTACGGAATGTTAGGCTTCACTTTCTGAAAAAAATAGACTAAAAACCTACATGTGACTTTTCATCAACAAATTGTCAGGAAAGACAAAAGGCTGCCTCCGCTAATGGGAAACAGCCTTATTTTTAAGCTTTTGTTATTAAACCTGACTTACTTCTTGGTGAACGTTAGCGCACAATCGAAGCCTCCGAAACAAGCTGCGTTCGGGTATCTGACATTAACTGTAAACTGCGCGTCATCCAGATCATCGTATAGTCCGGGACCGAGGTCCTCGATACTGGAGGTTGCTACATCCACATTACTTCCTCCTCCACATCCTAGTCCTATACTTTGAGTTTGTACAAATACGCGACCACACGTCAGGTCCAGGTCAAAGCCTATACCGGAGAATACATTGTCTTCATCGATCGCCCATGTACCGGCAAATGTACGCTGCACCGGGTTGCCTGCTACGGTGGCTAATACAACATCGCCAGAGAAAAGTCCGCAGTCGTCTGTAACGGTATAGGTACCGGTAAACGGAGATGATACCGAGCACACCATCGGGAAATTGAGCTGCCCGGTAAAGCTGGTAGTAGCTCCGGAAGGGAAGTAAGAATTTTCAGTATTGATATATTTCTTACCACCGAGATCAAGTGTATCCGGATATACTTTCCCATTCTCGAGTTCTACTACATTATATATAGTAAATACATCACCACCACCCAATGAAGTCGGATCAACACCGGTAGCGCTTGCAAATGCCGACAGCGGAACAGTAATTTTAGTAGTACCATCATTCTTAATCGTAGCACCGTCAATCTCAGCAAGATTAAATCTCCATGTGCGTGAGTTATTCAGGAACTGGTATAGTTCTACCACTACATTTACCTTCTTGATATTGTTCGTTTCCGAATACATGGTAAACGTTATACTCGGGTCGCTATCGGCCAGGTTAAACGATGTGGCATTCGGTATCATGCGGAAGTTAAATCCCACTTCCGATTCGTCTAAGCCCAGTTTACCCTGCTCCTCGCAGGCAAACAAGACGATGAGGCCAAGCAACATCCATGAATATAGTATCTTCTTCATAATCATTTCTTTTAAGTTCATTACTTCATCCAGAATGGTTTAGCGTCATTGCTGGTTACTACTTTCTGTGCCGGAGCATTGCTGTTCACGGCCAGGTTGTTGGTTGGCCAGGGGTATGCAAACGGAAACTCTTTGGTGCGAATTGTAAAGCTGAGGTTATCAGTATTACCATCGAACAGTAAAGGGAAACCGGTTCTCCTATAGTCAGTATACATATCAACACCCCATCCGAAACTTGCTATCCATTTTTGAGTCATGATATGTTCAAGTTTACCAGCATCATCAGCGGCATCGTAAGCAGTGAGTACAGCATTTATATAGTTATCGCGTGTTGTCGTGGTGATTACCGGTGCACCTGCTGTTTCAGCGATCTCATTTACTTTGGCAAATGAAGCGCGCATCGCATCGCGGAACGCAAGTCGTGCATCGCCTGTAGCTGTATTGGTAAGAAATAATTCAGCTTGTATAAATTTTACCGCATAGTAATTCAACATTCGCTGAGGTGTTTGCGGATAACCATTGAAGTTGGAAGCGCCTCCGTTACCATCATCATATTTACCACCCAACGGATACAAACCGGCAACTGTTTGGGAAGAACCTTGTCCATAACCTTCGTTCGGATCTATATTTACCGAGAATGCGAATACAGATACCATACCGGTGCCTTGCAAGGCGGGTACTTTAACAACAAATTCATCTGTGTTCGGATCTATATATCCATAGCAGTACGAGCATGGATTTTCAGGTGAACTGGATTGACTCACCTCTCCTATCTGGTTATAGAAATAGTATGGTATACGCGGATCCGTTACGTCAATCTTTCCACCATAGTCAGGATGGTTGAACGTGTTGAGATTCGCCAACACTTCGTAGAAGTAAGGACTGATATAGTAGTTCGCGGTGCCCGGTGCCCACTCTTGTACATAGCCGGGGTTACGGTTATCAGGACCTACACTGGTACCATACTCCATCTCGAAGTCTTCGTCTTCACTGCTGATGAAATTATCTTCCGTGATCAACGCATTTACTTCAGCGGATACGTCATCCACCAATCTGATCTGGTTATATAGTTTAAGTTTTAGCGAGTTGATAAACTTGATCCAGAGATCGGTATCACCACCATAGAATAGATCTTCATCGCCTACTTCAAATATAGACTCCTTCTCCAGGTTGGCTTTTGCTTCATCCAGCAACGTAAACAACTGTGGGTATATATCTTCGCCCAGATCATATTTAGGCAAAAGATTCTGAGGAGCCTGGTGTGCTTCTGAGAAAGGAACATCACCCCACAAATCAACCATGATACTATAGGTATAGGCTTTCATGGCCTGTGCTATACCGAGGTATGGCCATGCTTCCAACTCATTTGCCTTTCGGATGATACTCTCATTGTCGGCAAGTGCGCGCGTATAGAGTACGAGCCACGGTGATTGCACTCCGCCATCAGTACCCTGCACACCATAATCATTTTGATTACTGCGCTGCACAATCTGGTGCATATAGGTGCTTGTTATCTGCGAAAGCCCGGCAGTACTTGTACCCAGTGAACCTGCCATATCAAGCTGCACGGAAGGCAACAGTAATTCGAGCGATACATCAAGCGGGTTGCTGGGATCATCGTTTATATCGAGGAAATCTTTTTCGCAGCTCAGCAATGTGAGACAGGCGAAGGCAGCTATTATTTTATGAAATCTGAAACTCATAAGATTGCTTGTTAGTGATTAAAAAGTAGCGCGCAGTGTTACAGCAAATCGTCTTGCTGAAGGAGTCGTGCTATATTCTATACCCTGTACATTGCGGGCACCGAACTGGTTTGTCTCCGGATCGTAGTTCAGATCTTTCGGCATGTGCGGTGAGTAGTTCCACAGGTTGCGGCCGGTTACGCCAATGCTTACAGCACCAAATGGTGTGCGTTGCAGCAGTGACTTCGGAAATGCATAGGTAACGGATGCTTCGCGTAGCCTGTACGTTGTAGCATCAAACACCGACCACTCATCGGCTGCGTTTACCGCGAAGGTCTCACCAAAGAATAGCGAGTTCGTTTCGATCATGGTCTGATTTGGAATTTTATTACCGGCATCGTCCAGGTAAGGCTGGAATGTTTCCGGGTTACCGTATACGCCTTTGAGGATGGCATTACCTTCACGATCGGCCTGATACGCCAATACTCCACGACCTAATATAGAGTTGGCTGTGGTTGAGAATAAATCTCCACCCTGGCGCAGATCCCACAGTGCAGATATAGTCAATCCTTTAAACGTTATGGTATTGGTTATACCGAGAATGAAATCAGGATTCGGGTTACCGATCAGCTCCGGACTCAGCTTGCGTATATACTGTCCGTTGGATGGGTCGATCAGAAGATTACCTTCATCATCGCGAACATCTACCGTACCCAGTAACTGTCCATATTGTTCACCTGGTCTGTGTACGGAAATTACGGAACCGGTAAATCCGGAACCGAATTGTATTTCGCTTACACCTTCACGCAGTTCGAGAATTTCATTTCGGTTACGGGTAAATGAACCGAGTATAGTCCACGATAAGCCGTTGCTCAACTGTACCGGTGTTACCGATACACCCACTTCTATACCTTTGTTCGTTACGGTACCAAAGTTTGTGAGCTGCGACTGGAATCCGGTTTCTTCCGGCAGTGATATCTGTGCAATCTGGTCGCTCGATTTTTTATCATAGTAGGTGAAGTTTATACCGATACGATCGCTCCACAGGTTAATATCAAAACCAGCTTCCACTTCGCGTGTTCTTTCCGGCTTCAGGTTCGGGTCAGCCAGCACAGCACTTTGTCCGGCAGTAGGTATGGTAGCACCGCCCGCAGGCGTAAATGGTCTGCCTGCTGCATTGCCGGTAACATTATCATAGTCGTTAACTATATATACGGTGTTGAGCAGGTATGGATCAGTATCGTTACCTACGTTGGCCCAGCCTCCGCGTATCTTTATACTGTTGATAAGACCGGGCTGCATACCCAACGCTTCATTGAGTATAATAGATGCATTGGCTGCAGGATAGAAGAAGCTTCTGTTTTGTACCGGCAACGTTGAAGACCAATCGTTACGACCGGTCAACGTAAGGAATGCCCAGTCTTTATAGCCTAAACTTACATCACCATAAAAACCATATAGTCTTCTGCGCGAATAACTTCCTCCGTTCGGTGTAACATCGTTCGTGTTATCTATATCATCGATATTGAATACAACATAGCCTACACCGTTTACAGATTGCGTCTGGCTGGTGCGTTGGTTTACGTTCCATCCTACGAGAGCACGTATATTCAGATTCTCACTTATATCTTTCGTAGCCGTAGCAATCAGATCGGAGTTTATCTCATCGTGTGTTACGTTCAATTCAGTAATGGTACCCAGCGGACTACCGGCACCGTTCGGACGTTGAAACTCTACCTGGCGTTGTGAGAATGCATTCATACCGATACGATACGATACGTTCAACCAGTCAAGTATATCATACGATGCATTTACGGAGGCAACATACCGATCAACCTTTCCGCGTATACCTGTATTTTTTACAGACCAATACGGGTTGTTCACCTGGTCTCTTCCTACCATGAACTCACTTCCGTTATCAACCGGATTCTGATACGGCTGTCCCTGCACATCCCAGTTACGACCGAAATATAGTGTGCGTGCAAAAGCTGAAGGATCACCAGATGTAGCGCTCGGTGCACCACTCAACACACCATCCTGCAACGAACGTGTATAGGCGAGGTTCGCACCAACGATGAGACCGTTTGCCAATGTAGTTTTACCTCCAAGACTGATATTGTGGCGAAGGAATTCTGTTTCAGGAACAAAACCTTTTTGATTGAGTTGTGATAATGTTACAGATATAGCAGACTTCTCATTACCACCCGATATAGAGATTGAGTTTTCAAAGATACGACCTGTCTCAAAGAAATCTTTTACGTTGTTCGGGTAGGCGCGGTAAGGAACTTTTACACCATCATAGTTACTCATACCGTTTCGGCCGGCATACCAGTGTGGTATAGAATCCAGCGTAGCATACGGACGGGTACCGATGAACGGAGCTCCCCACGATCCATTGGCCTGTGCATACGAAAAGTTAGAACCTGTGCCATATGTATTCTGGAAGTTCGGCAGGTTGGCGATTTTCTCGATGCCGTATGTTCCGCTATACGTGATCTCAAGTCCTTTTTTACTGGCAGTAGCAGAACCTGATTTCGTTGTGATAACGATCACACCATTCGCAGCACGTGCACCATACAATGCAGCGGCTGTAGCACCTTTCAGAATGGATATAGACTTGATATCATTAGGATCAAGATCGGATATACGACTGGAGAATGCACCACCCGATGTAAGACCACCGGTGTTGGTGTTTGTTCCTTCCGTAGTAACATAATCGTTGTTATAGGGTATACCATCCACCACAAACAACGGCTGGTTACTGTTCAGCATCGAAGAGTTACCACGTATAGTGATGCGGGTAGAACTTCCGGGAGCACCGCTGGAAGATATAATATTTACCCCCGGCACTTTTCCGGTAAGGGCACGCAACGGATCAGGCTCTGATACCTGTTGCACTTTGTTACCGCCTACTGTCTCAACCGAATAGCCGAGTGCTTTTTTCTCGCGCTCTATACCAACGGCTGTTACAATTACTTCACCGAGTTGCGTAATGTCTTGCGACATTTGCAGATCAACTGTGGTGCGTTCTCCGATCTCTACTTCCTGGGTTATTAATCCGATGAACGAAAAAATCAAAGTACCACCGGATGCCGGTGCGCGCAAGGTATAGTTTCCTTCCACATCGGTTACTGTACCCGTGGTCGTGCCTTTCACCACCACATTTACTCCGGGCAGGGATGTCCCGTCTTCTTTCGCTGTTACCTTACCGGTAACGGTTCGCTCTTGTGCCCATGCAACAGTTATATGCAAGAGGCAAAAGCAGCATGCTAGTAAAATCTTCCTCATACAAGTTGGGTTTGTTATGTAAATCAACTCCACCCCCCAAGCCGCAATGCGGTTGGCAGCGATGTTATACCAAAACTCACAAAAGGAAATGCGAAATAAATGACTACCGAGTCGGTATATTGGATATCAATAAATAACGTATGGAGGGTTATATTTTACTACGAGTGGCGTGACCAGGCGATTGAAGGTAAATTCACCATCCATACTATATATAGCCTCACCGCCAGCGTAACGTTTGAGACATTACACCGGCAACATATTGGTATACCGACATTAAAATATGATTAGATGTTTTGCTTCAACAAGACTTTTGATGGTGTCTCAATTTTCAGAGTATATATACAAACGCTTGTGAGTATAAAACCATATTCATTACTGGCTATAGGCGAATGAGACAGTTGTGCGTGTAGCCCAGGGGATATATTTCTACAAATGAAAATCAACAGAAACCACGAATGGATAGAAATAAAAAAGCCCCTCCGTCTGAGGGGCAAATCCTTCTGAAATTTTTTTCATTAACCTAAACTTATGAAGAAATTTCTACTTGTATGAGGAAGGATTGTGTCGTAAAGTTTCAATGTTGTAAGTTAAATTCTATCACCCAATACGGTTGATTTTATAATATGTTTCACTCACAACAATAGAAAAGTCCGGTAATTTTTATTTCACCGGACTTCTCAGGATGCAGTGTTATGCATTTACTATTAAAAATGTGTGCCGTGTCGGTTAACGCTAGATTAATTTTTCGAGATTCGCTTTCGCGATAGCTTCCGATTTACTGTTAACCTGCAACTTCGAATAAATATTTTTGATGTGCGTCTTCGCGGTTTCCTTGGAGATGAACAACTCTTCTGAAATCTGCGTATAGGTCTTACCTTCTGAAATCAGTTGTAGAATTTCAGTCTCGCGCTTGGTGAGCGGTGAGTTGGGGTTGACGTGAAAGTTGTCGATAACCATGCGTGCTATACGGCTACTCATAGGTGCGCCTCCTTTTACTATTTCTTCCAATGCTGCGAGCAACTCCATGTAGTTGGCACTCTTCGTTATATACCCGGATGCTCCGGCTTTGAGTGCTTCGAATACAAGCTCGCTATCTTCATAAACGGTAACCATCACGATATCGGTATGCGGACTCTTGTCTTTTATCACCTTCGTACCTTGTATACCGTTCATGCCGGGCAACTCGATGTCCATCAACACAATCTCAGGCTTGTCGCGATTCAGGTTGTCGATGGCTTCTTCGCAGCTTCCATAGGCATTTACCACCATGAACTTCTGCGAGCTGTTTACGATCAGATTAAAACTGTTGCGTATCTCCTGATCGTCTTCCACGATCATAACGCGCTTCTTAAAGGGCAAGGCCATACTTGAGCGTTTTGGTTAGTTTGAAGTTTAAGGTAATCTTGGTTCCGTGATGCTTCACACTGGTTATACGTAAAACACCGTGAATCCTGTCGGCTCTTTCGCGAATATTTTGAAGACCGTTTGATTTTTCTACATCGCCGGTCAAAAAGCCTATACCATCGTCTTCGAAACTCATCTCAAAACCCTGGTCATCGGTTCGGCTCAACTGCAGGGCTACATTACGCGCTTCCGAATATTTGAATGCGTTGGTCATGGCTTCCTTAAAGATCAGGTTTGCCTCGCGACTGAATCCATACGGAAGTTTGATCTTCTCTTTTACTTCATTGAATGCGCGGAACTGGATATTCTTTTCTTCAAAAAGTTTTTCTCCGAAGTCGCGGATGTGTATAAACAATTTGGACAGCTCATCATTCACCGGATCAATAGACCAGATAAAATCGCGCGTACCGGTATATAAATACTTGGCAGAGTCTTCCACTTTCGTATAGAGGTCGCTGCTGCCGATACCTGTACCGTTGCTGTGGCCGTTGCCATTACCATTGCTGCTCAGCTTCAACAGACTTATATAGTTGATAATTCGCGTAAGCTGATTTCCCATTTCATCGTGGAAGTCGCGGGCAATTTCTTTTCGTAACGTTTCCTGCTCTTTCGCACGGATGCGTTCCATCATCAGCATCTTGTTTACTTTTTGTCGCACGCGCAGGTACATGATCAGCGTAATGATACCGGCGATCAGAATAAGGAGTCCCACCACGAATGATGTAGTCTGGTAGAACGGAGCCTTCACTGAAAATGCGTACGCTATTTTCTTATGACTCCAGCTTCCTTCCTTATCCGTACTCATTACATGAAATACATAATTACCCGGAGGAAGATTGCTATAGGTAACTTCACTCATGGACGAAGGCTGCGACCATTTCTTATCGAAGTTCTCGAGGTAATATTTAAATTTTACAGATTTAGGATAGCGCTTGTCTACACGATTAAAGTAAAAGGTAACATGGTTTCTGTCCGGTGGCAACTGCGGATTTACCGGTATCTTGAAAAAGCCATCTGTTGTATCCGCGAATTCACGCGGTTCATATTCCCCGTAAAATATATCTATATCTGTCAGGTGCAGGTCAAATGATTTACCAGGTTCATCACTCAGATCATTAAACTCATATAGCCCGTCTACCAATCCAAAATATTTATCATCGCCTGACAGATTGAACGCATTCAGATTGGTTTCAACTCCGGTAAGACCGTTATCATATCCATAGTATAGGTTCTCCGTCATTTCCAATTTACGATCGAGCTTCACACGATTTATACCTTTCTCTGTACCAATCCACAAATTGTCTTTATCATCGGCTGCGGCAAAGTATATAAAGTCAGATGCCAGACCTTCTTCTGTTGTTATAAACTTGCGCCTGCGGGTTTTGGGATTGAAGACAACAACGCCTGCTCCACCCGTACCAAGTGTGAGTAATGAATCCTGGTAAGGAAGAATACTCATGATCGATGTATTGCTAAGTCCTGCTATCTGTATTACATCGAGTTTTCCATCGCGCATCGTCTGTATATTCAGATCCGTTGCCACGTACATGGTCTTATACCGCTTCGAGTAATGCAAGTGCCATATACCATTGCTCAGCAATCCGTTTGTTGTATTATAGTTATGAAACGACTTGCCATCGTAATGAGACAATCCTCCGCCGGTGCCGGCCCACAGATCACCGTTCTCATCAAACTCGATCGCGGATATAAGATTACCGGAGAGTCCATCCTCGCGTGTATACCAGATAAACTTATTGCGCGCTTCATCATATTTGCCTAGCCCGAACGTTGTGCCTACCCAAATGGTACCATCGGGAGCCTGCTTGATTACACCAATACTGTTTCGATACGATTCGTGCGGATCAACAAACGCAGTTGTCTTTCCATTCTTGATGCGATATAGTCCTTTGTTCAACGTGCCGATCCATTTCGCTCCGTTCCTGTCGTTCAGGATAGACATAACACCGCGCAGGTTCTCCGAGCTGCAACGATTAAAATCCTGTATGAAATATTTATAGAGTCCGCGGCCATCCGAAGCAAACCACGTGTTGCCTTCGGAATCTTTCAGTACCTGCAGAACAGAAACATCTTTTAATATTGTATCGCGCTTTACTTCGTTACCTGCTACCTTCTCGCGCAGCAGGTTAGCACCATCGCGCGTCCAGAACACATCCTCCTTTTCATCGTATAGCAGAATCATGTGTTTCAGTGGCAACTGCAGCGGCTCGACTCTGCGCTCTTTATAGTTTACAATGAAATAACCGACTGAACTTCGAAACGCGATGTTGTTCCTGTATATAAAAGGATAATACGTTTTACCGGTCTCCACATCCGAAGCAAATGAAAATGATTCGTTTGGAGTCTTTACATAGTACGAACCATCGTCCAGAAAGAAACAATGTACACCCTGCGGTGTTTGTATAGCACGCCAGATAAATTTACCTTCTACAAGTGTTTTATTCCAGTAATGCAGTGAGTCCTGGTATATCTTTCCTATACCATTGCCTGCAAGAAAGAATATAGAGTCGCCCAGCTCATATATCCTCCTATACATAACGTGTTGTCCTTTTTTATTCTGAAAGCGCTTGAAGGTATGACCATTGAAACGCGTCACACCATGTGCATGGAGTATCCATATATTCTGATGACGATCGATGAGCAATGATGTGATGTTGTTGGAGAACAAACCATCTTTGGTAGTATATACTTTGAACTCCTTGCCATCGAAGCGGGCAAGTCCACCGCCCTGTGTAGCGATCCAGAGATACCCGTTGCCGTCTTCAACAACAGATGTAACCTGCGACTGGGGCAATCCATCAACGGCCGTATAATTACGCGTTGAGTATGGGAAATTCTGAGCCCAGCCTGCTTGTGTTACAAGAAGGAAAATGATACAGAAAAAACGGCACCGGCTCATACAAATATTCTTACAAAGAACGAGCATCCGGAATAAACTGTTATCACGCATTGTTCGGTATTTAATTCTTTGCAAAACGTTCGTAAAAAAACGCCTGCGCTTGCAACCCCGGCATCATAAAGTGAGTCTTATCCATATTCATTAACCCGAATCTATGATCAAAAACTATTTTCTAATTGCTTTTCGCAGTCTGCGCAAACATTTGTCGTATTCACTTATAAACGTATTCGGCTTAAGTCTGGGCCTCGCCACCTGCCTGTTGTTGGTAACATGGATCAAACACGAACTAAGTTACGATAAGTTTCACGAAAAGGCCGATCGTATTTACCGCGGTTGCCTCGAATATAGCTTTGGCGGACAAACCTCCAAAACGCCTGTGTCACCAACAGCGTTACTGCCTGCCATGCAAAAGAATTTTGCTGAAGTTGAGACAGGCGTACGTATATATAATGCTTCCGCATACAAAGCATTTATTCTTCGACACGATGATAAGTTGTTCCAGGAACGTGGCTTTACTTATGCAGACAGTACGTTCTTCCAGGTATTTTCTTTTTCACTGCTGAAAGGCAATCCCGATAAAGCGCTGACAGAACCCAACACTGTTATACTGACGCGCTCGATGGCGAAGAAATATTTTAACAGTGAAGACATCATTGGTAAAACTATACAGGTTAATAATGATACCGAATATAGCATTACCGGGTTAATGGAAGATGTTCCGGCGAACTCCACATTGAAATTTGATTTCATCGCTTCGTTCTCGTCACTGCCAGCCTCACGCGAAACCATCTGGTGGACGGCCAACTACGAAACCTTTGTAGTACTTGCACCCGAAAGTGATGCTGCAGCACTGTTCAACAAAACCAATGAACTGGTTAAAAAAGAACTGGCCTCAGACCTGACCAACCCGGGCGACTATGTGACGTATAATTTCTTCCCGTTGAACGATATATACCTGCATTCCGGCCTGGCGAGTGATATACAGTATATCTATATATTTGGCTCTATTGCACTGTTGGTATTATTTATAGCGTGTATCAACTATATCAACCTGGCTACGGCACGTGCAGCCGACCGCGCGAAGGAAGTGGGCATTCGCAAGGTAGTGGGTGCGTTGCGAAACCAACTCTTCGTGCAGTTCATCAGCGAATCCGTTATTCTTACTTTCGTAGCACTGGGAGTTGCCTTTATGATAGCGAAAATCAATTTACCGCTCTTCAACCAGATTACCGGCAAGCAATTCGATTCTTCCGTATTCTTCGAGCCACAATTCTTACTCGCGTCCGCCGGGGCAGCAGTCATCATTGCCATGCTTGCAGGTGCCTACCCGGCATTTGCCATTACAGCCTTTAAACCGGTGCGTGTACTGAAAGGTAACTTTAAAACTTCCGGCAAGGGTATATGGCTGCGACAAAGCCTCGTGGTAACACAGTTCAGCATTTCCATTATACTAATTATCGGTACTATTGTCGTGCTTAATCAATTGTCATTTATACAGAATAAAAAGCTGGGCTATAGCAAAGACAAGATTGTGATGATACCGCTGGATCAACAGACGAAAAAAGTATATAACACACTGAAGGCAGAGATCCTGCGCAGTGGCGTTGCAACGCATGTAGCACGTGCTATAGAATCACCAACACAGATTAATGGCAGCTATTCGTTAAAGTTACCGGGTTCTTCCAATCAGATTGGTGTATTGGTCAGGGCCAATGCAGTAGACCCTGATTTTATACCGGCACTCAACATGGAAGTTATAGCCGGCCGAAATTTTACCGAGAACGACTATATGCGTATGGAGAAAGATACTGTATGCTCGTTTGTTCTGAATGAATCTACGGTTGGGCAACTAGGCTTAACCAACGAAAATGCTATTGGTACAATCATCGATATGAATAATCGTAAAGGTGAAATTATAGGTGTTGTAAAAGATTTTCATTTTGCACCGCTGCAGCAGCAGATCGCACCGCTAATACTGTTCACCGAGTCGTATCAGCTCAGCACTATATTTATTAAACTGAAAGACGGTGATACGCACAAGCAGATTGCCAATCTAAAATCAATCGCAGCTACGGTTATACCGAACCGCCCGTTTGAGTATACATTCCTCGATGAAGAGTATAATGCGATGTATGCGAACGAAGAACGCATGAGCATCGTGAGCACTACATTTGCAACCTTAACGATTATAATTGCTTGTCTCGGATTGTTCGGACTTGTCTCATTCTCCGCAGCACAAAAAACAAAAGAGATCGGTATCCGAAAAGTTATGGGTGCTTCCGCGGCCGGCATTGTGCTGCTTATCACGAAAGATTTCGCCAGGCTTGTTATTATAGCGATTCTTATCGCCATACCGGTTGCTTATTGGCTAATGGAAGGATGGCTGAACGACTTTGCATATCGAGCCGATTTAAGTGTATGGCCATTTGCAGCGGCTGCATTACTGGCGATCGTTATTGCGTTCGGGACTGCCAGCTTCCAGGCTATCCGCGCAGCGCTTATCAATCCCGTTGATACGCTGCGGAGCGAGTAGAAATATCAGCTCATAGCCGATCGTTGCGTATAACTGCGCCCGGTCGGCTATGAGTATAACTAAAATTACCCGCCACTTGTGACTTTGTTTATTCCTTCGGATTATAGTGTTGTAGTTGCAGCGCAGCATGACAGAAGCCGAGATACAACACGAGTACGCAATCCTGGAACGGGCCAAGCGGAATCCTAAGGCTTTCGGAGAGCTTTACGAAAAATACTTTGACCGCATTTTCAACTTCATTTACCGCCAAACCGATGACGAAGAGCTGACGGACGATCTTTGTTCGCAGACGTTTTTAAGTGTGCTTAAAAATATAGGGCGGTATGAATTTCGCGGAGTACCTTTCTCTGCCTGGCTATACAAAATTGCCAGCAATGAAGTGAACAAACACTATCGCAAAAAGAAGAACGATAAAGTATTCAGCATTGAAGAAGTGCGTGTACGTGAATTGTTCGAGCAGGCAAATGACGGTTGGGACGATGAGATTATGGAACAATTACTGCGGTACTTCAAAGAATTACCCACCGACATGCTGCAAGTATTGGAGCTTCGTTTTTTTGAAGACAAAGATTTTAAGGAAATTGCTTTCATTCTCGATATAACCGAGAGCGGAGCAAAGATGCGCACCTACAGGGCATTAGACCGATTACGAAAAAACTTTAACATACGCATTAAGTACGATGTCAAGGAATGAAATACGATTGAGGCGTACGATCAGTCCCGGGCAGATAGCACGGCACCGGAACTATAACAAGCTTATGGCAAGGCACTCGCGTTACATAAAAATGAAACGCTCGATCATTGCTTTGGTATATGTACTGATTATTATACTGATGATACTGCTCTATATGCTGGTAAGACGTGCCGAGCATCAAAAACAATTGCAGAAGAACGGAAAGAATGTAGCCACAGTTATGAATCACAACGATAACTCGGGGTGCGAGCCGATCGACAACTATATATTTAAACAGAAAAAGGTCGCGAAGTAAAATTACATTCGCGACCTTTTTCCCTGATGTTTAGAATTTTCCAAACTTCAAAGTAACGTTGTAAGATAGATCACTCAGGTCACTGTCCGATAAACCTTTTCCATCACTACCAAACGCAGCACGGTAACTTACACCCGGGCTGAAACGCATCCACTTGAAAACATTTACCTCTACCTGTACACCCGGTTCCACTACCGTAAACCAGTTTTCATCGTGCGAGTTATCGCGGTCCCAATCATCAAAATCGTCATCATCATCCCAATCATCCCAGTCGTCCCAATCATGGCGATCATATTGAAGCGTAAACCCTGCACCTGAAAAGAGGCTGAACGTTACGTGAAAAACTTTATTTGAATTCAATACATACTCTGTTACCAAACCACATTGTCCATATTGATACGTGAGATCAGCACCTGGTATAGCGCTATATTCTGCAGGCACTGCTACATCATTGGTAGATGCCGCACCACCTAACCCTATAAAGAAGCGCTGGTTCAGATATACTCCGCCATATACACCTGCGAGATTCGCATATTTACCACGTATACTTGTAAATTTATTGGTAAGCGCACCATACCCTGTTACACGCCCTCCGCTTTTAAAAACTGTTTGCACCTCATCCTGAGCATACGCGCAGCCAGCGATCAGCAGCAGGAATAATGTCATACTCGTAAGATTCTTTTTCATAACCATTTTGTGTTTAATCGCCCTTATGACAATGCACCGGGGTGGTACCCCCATGCGGTTGGGAGATTTTTTTTGAAGTAAGAAGTCAGAAGTAAGGAGTAAGAAGAGTCGCGAAGTCCGGAAGTCGGAAAGTCGGGAGGGTTAGATGTTAGGAAGCCGGAGGCAAATCTGGTAATGTCTCAATCTTCAAATCTTTCAATTTTCCAATCTTGATGTTCCAATCTTCCAATCTTCACATTCTCCCACCGCCTAATCTTTTAATTTTTCAATCTTCCAATTTTCAAACTAACTTCCAGAAAAACTTAAAACCACGTATGCGAAGTCTTCTTCTAATTGTCTCAATTCTTATTGTCGGCAGTGCACAGGCGCAGAACCTGAAATCGGGTGGAGTATTAAAACCGGAGCAGGCCTTGATGGACATCCGTCATTATACCATTGCACTCGATGTTGATCCTGCACAGCAAAGTATAGATGGCTATGCCGAGATCGATCTTATTACGTCTCAACCTACTGATGTTTTGTTATTCGACCTGGTACATTTGCTGACCGTTAAGAAAGTATGGATAAACAAAAAGGAGCAGCCCTTTACACAAGCTGATGATCTGATTCGCATTACACCTGCTACAGCAGTGGCCGCCGGAAAAGTTAAAGTAAAGATCGCGTATGGAGGCAAGCCTGGTATAGCAGAGCGCGCACCGTGGATCGGAGGGTTTCAATGGGCTAAAGATTCACTCGGCAATCCATGGGTAGCGATTACGTGTCAGAGTGAAGGCGCCAAGATATACTATCCGTGTAAAGACCATCCGAGCGATGAACCCAACGAAGGCGCAGACCTTATCATCACCGTACCCAAAGGACTATATGTAGCCGGTCCCGGCTTGCTCAAGAATGTTTCCACCAAAGGTAACAAGAGCACCTACCACTGGAAGACAAATTATACTATCAACAACTATAGTATACTCTTTAACATCGGCAAGTACGCTGTTGTCTCACGCGACTATGTTACAGTAAATGGAAATAAAGTACCGCTACAGATCTATATTCTGGAAGAACACAAGCATCGCGCGAAGCATCTGCTGGATATATTCGAACAGAGTGTACGTGTACAGGAAAAATATTTTGGTGAATATCCGTGGGTAAAAGAAAAGATCGCGATCTGCGAAACTCCACACCTCGGCATGGAGCATCAAACACTCAATGCGTACGGTAACAAATTCCGGTATGCAAAAGCCGGTGGCAAAGATTTTGACTGGCTGTTACACCACGAACTCGGGCACGAATGGTGGGGCAACAAAGTTACCGGTATAGATTGGGCAGACATGTGGATACAGGAAGGTATCTGTACCTTTGGCGATCATTTATATACCCGCGAGCTCGATGGCGAAGCAGCCTATAGAAAACGCATGCAGCAAACGGCACGCGCTACACAAAATCAAAAAGCTATTGTACAGGGAAAGAATCTCGACACCGATGTAGTATACCACGGCGATATTTATGGTAAAGGTGCTTTCTTCCTGCACACCATACGCTATGTAATTGGCGATGATATATTCTTTCCAACACTGAAGAAACTTGCTACCGATCCGCAGTATACTTACGATCACCTGGTGAGCACCAGTGATGTAGAGCAGTTGTTCAGCAAAGCTTCCGGACAAAATCTGAAACCTTACTTTGATCTGTTTCTGTATACCACGGATAAACTGGACATACTCGTAAAGCAGACGTCTGATAATAAATACCAGATTCAACCGTTAAATTTTGACACAACGTTCCCTATCGATATACAAACTGATGCCGGAACAAAGCGTGTGACACTGAGTAAAGAAGGAATCACCATCAACAGCGCCACAACTCCGGTAATTGATCCGGAAGTATTTTACCTGAAGCGTGTGATCTATGAGTAAGATAGCGTTGATGCTATAGGTAATTTCATTGAGAGTTAAGAGTTAACGGCTTTGGCATTTCCCCCATCAAAGTCACCGGCCTCCGGGACTTTGATGATTTAGCAGCAGAATCATTACTATAAAAACCATCTGTCCCTCTATGACTTCACCAATCAACGTCAACACCACAGGAGCCGACAAAAACACATTCGATGCTATCGTGATCGGCTCCGGAATTTCCGGTGGATGGGCCGCCAAAGAATTATGCGAGCACGGCCTGAAGACATTGGTACTGGAACGCGGACGAAATATAGTGCACAACAAAGACTACCCTACTGCCACCAAACATCCGTGGGAGTTTACGCATCGCGGAAGAGTAACGCAAGAGTATAGAGATGCCAACCCGCTCATCAGTAAAGCAGCAGGTTTCGGTGAAGACACACAACATTTTTTTATACAGGATAAAGATCATCCCTATATACAGGAAAAACCTTTCGACTGGATTCGCGGATACCAGGTAGGCGGTAAATCTATCATCTGGGGACGTGCGTGCCAGCGGTGGAGTAAACATGAATTTATAGCACCTGCCAAATTTGGTTACGGTATAGAGTGGCCGATCGGGTATACTGATATAGCTCCGTGGTACTCACACGTAGAGAAGTTCATTGGTGTATGCGGCAACAACGATGGTATCGAAGCAATGCCCGATGGCGAGTTCCTTCCTCCGTTCGATTTCAATTGTGTTGAAGCACACGTTCAGAAAAGTATACAACAACACTATAAAGATCGCTTCCTGGTACAGGCGCGTTGGGCGCATATTACGCAACCGCAGGATATACATCTGCAACAAGGCAGAGGTAAATGCCAGGCACGCAACCTGTGCATGCGCGGCTGCCCGTTTGGTGGATACTTCAGCTCTGTCTCATCTACCTTACCGTGGGCACAGAAGACCGGTAATCTCACGATACGTCCGGATGCTGTCGTCCATTCTATACTCTATGACGAACAGAAAGGTAAAGCGAAGGGTGTTCGTATTATCGATGCCAATACACATGAAGCAACCGAGTATTTTGCCAAAGTAATTTTTGTCAATGCCTCTGCTCTAAACAGCAATCTTATACTGTTGAACTCAACCTCTGATCGTTTCCCTGCAGGACTTGGCAATGACAACGGGCTTCTTGGCAAATATATAGCGTTCCATAATTACCGTGCCTCGGTGAGTGCTGACATTGATGGTTTTGACGACAAGTACTATTACGGTCGCAATCCAACCGAACCTATACTTGCCAACTATCGTAATCTCGGCAAACAGGACACCGACTATATCGGAGGCTTTACCACATTCACGGGCGCATACCGTACCCGTGGTAAACAGGAAGCCGTAGATGCTGCGTGTGGTGCAGCGCTGAAAGATGCTGTAGCAAACTCCGGCAACTGGCGAACCTATATGTATATGCAGGGTGAAACAATACCCAAAGAAACCAACCATGTACGACTGAGTGAAACCGAGAAAGATCAGTGGGGTATACCATTGCTCGTAACATCGGTAGCGTATGATGATAACGATGAAAAGATGATCAAGGATTTTATTACGCAAAGCTCGGAAATGCTGGAGAAGGCAGGTTGTAAAAACATTGATCCATACGATACAAAACAGGCTCCGGGATTGGACATTCACGAGATGGGCGGTTGTCGTATGGGTAAAGATCCGAAGACATCACTGCTCAATGCCTGGAACCAGTTGCACGCCTGCAAGAATGTATTTGTAACCGATGGTGCCTGCATGACGAGCACCGGCAACCAGAGTCCATCGATTTTATACATGGCTTTAACGGCACGTGCCGCACGTTACGCGGTAGATGAACTAAAAAGACAAAACCTGTAGTGGCAATGTCGCGTTCATACAATTTCATTATGTTGCTGAGTATATATTTTGTGCTATAAATTGTAGACTGTATATGGTCGATCTTGAAACCGTACATAAACTGGCGTTATCTCTTCCCGACACCGATGAGCATGATCATTGGGGTCGTCCTTCCTATCGCGTGAAGAAGCGTATATTCCTCACGTTATGGCCCTCCGAAAAACGTGCCGTTGTAAAATTATCGCTGGTCGATCAGTCCGTATTCTGCAAATACAACAATACTATATTTTACCCGGTAAAGGGTGCGTGGGGTAAACGCGGCTGGACTTGCATTGAACTGAAGCGTGTGCGCAAAGCGATGTTCGAAGATGCACTCAACTTATCGTGGCAGGAAACGGCTCCCAAAACAGCCAAGACCAAAAGTATATCTCCGGATACATAATATCTATACACCTCCCCATCAGTAATTACCGCTCTGCCCGAACGACTTTTGCCTGCTGAGTACTTTCTTCTATCTTCGTTTCTCAACAACGATACAGGCATGTCGATATTCAAAAAGATAAAATCAACTGTAGGATTACTGCAGCAGCTCGATCTGGATCAGATCGGTAAACTTTCCGAGAAAGTAGATATTTCAAAAATGGTAAGCCTCGTCAGCAGCATGAAAGGTGAAGACCTACAAAAGCTGATGAAGTATATGGAAGGCGGAAAGAAGAAACATGATTTTCCGGAGATAGACGGAGACTTCTACGATCTGCACCAATGGCTTACGCCCGAAGAGCGTGCTATACAACTGAAGGTTCGTGCCTTTATGCAGGAGCACATCAAGCCTATAGCAAATGAATATTGGCTTAAGGATGAATTTCCGCATCATATCATTCCGGAGATGGCGAAGCTGAATATCTGCGGACTTACATATCAAGGTTACGGTTGCCCGGGTATGTCAAGTTTACTCGAAGGTTTTCTCGCAATGGAAATGGCGCGCGTTGACTGCTCAACCTCCACGTTCTTCGGTGTACAAAGCGGACTTGCCATGGGAAGTATATATTACTGCGGCAGTGAAGAACAAAAACAACAATGGTTGCCACGCATGCAGAAGATGGAACTGATCGGAGCATTCGGGTTAACAGAGCCGGAAGTTGGCTCTGGTGCTGCTGGCGGATTGACCTGTACCTGCAAGCGTGTAGGGGATACGTGGGTTCTTAATGGACAGAAGAAATGGATTGGCAATGCAACGTTCGCTGACCTGGTTGTAATCTGGGCGCGCGACCTTGATGATGGGAACGTGAAAGGTTTCATTGTAGAGAAAGGCACCAAAGGTTTTCAGGCTGACAAGATCAAAGGAAAGATGGCGTTGCGCATTGTACAAAACGCGCTCATCACACTTACCAATTGTGAGGTACACGAAAGCAACCGCCTGCAAAACGCCACATCATTTAAAGACACAGCCAAGGTATTACGCATGACGCGTGCCGGTGTAGCGTGGCAGGCTGTAGGCTGCGCGCGCGGTGCTTATGAAAGTGCACTGCGCTATACCAATGAACGCAGGCAGTTTGGAAGAACCATCAGCAGTTTCCAGATGGTGCAGGATTTACTGGTAGAGATGTTGAGCAACCTTACAGCAATGCAAACCATGGTATGCAGGCTTTCGCAGTTACAGGATGTTGGTAAGCTTACGGATGAACAGGCTTCACTGGCCAAGGTATTCTGTACGTTGCGTACACGTGATATCGTAAGCCACGCACGCGAATTGTTTGGAGGCAACGGTATATTGATCGAGTATGACATAGCACGTTTTGTTGCTGACTCAGAAGCGATCTATTCGTATGAAGGAACGAAAGAGATCAACACACTCATTGTTGGTCGCGCTATTACCGGACAAAGTGCATTTGTATAACATCACTTCGTTAACCTATATATAGTTATGAAAATTATTTTAACCCTCTTCGTATTACTCATGAGTATAGCAACTACAACCCAGGCACAGACTGCCGAAGAAAAAGAAGTAGCAGCCGCTGTTGAAGCGCTGCGCAAAGCGATGGTCGATAGCGATAAAGCTGCATTGGAGAAACTCGCTGCCAATGAACTGACATACGGACACTCCGCAGGTAAAATTGAAGACAAAGCTGCCTTTGTTGATAATCTTACTAACGGCAATTCTGATTTTGTTACGATTGACCTTACCGATCAAACCATCAGCATGGTTGGGAATGTAGCATTGGTGCGTCACACACTCACTGCAAAAACAAATGATGGTGGTAAACCAGGCAATGTAAAACTGGGTGTATTGATTGTATGGCAGAAACAGGGCGGCAGCTGGAAGATGATTGCACGGCAATCGTTCAAGTTCCCGCAGTAAGTATATATTTACACGGAAGAAGGTATAGCAATTTGTTTATGCCTTCTTCTGTGTATTTGTTTCGCGAATCAGTCGCACGGACATAAATCCGAGTACTCCAATCACAAGTATAATCGCCACCCAGATAACACGCTTGTCTGTAAAGAACGTTGGCGACCCTTCTTTTTTATCTGCCGCTTGTATAGTCTGCACGTTTTGCACTTTCAGTACGGTGGGCTGGTAAGAAAGGCTGTCTTTAAAAAACGCGAGATCGTAGGAAGGCTCTGTCATCTGCTCGCTGCCAAAACGCAACGTATACTTCTCTCCTTTCTTTAACCACGCCACCAGGTAACGGTTAAGCTGGTGTACTTTCAGAGATGATACCGTAAGCGATGGGTTATCCTGGTTATCGACCACCAACATGAGCTCACGACTTTTCACCATCGGCAAATGCACAATGGCTGCACCGGCAGAGCTGATACCGAAAGAGGTAACGAACTCGTAATAATCCTTTGTACCTTTTTTTGTATTCCGCGCCTGACGTTCGTATACATCCACCTGCCGCATGAAGTACGGTGTTCCGGTTAAGGACAATTCTACTTTATCGAGCAAACGCAGCGTATCAAACAATACATGTATATAGGTCTTTTTCTGTTTGATACTGTCGGCTGTAGCTATACTTCGGGGTGATACTTCTGTATACGCGCCTATTGATGTGAGCGCGTTGTAATACCCGGCTTTGATGATATTTAACGGAGCTTGCGTTGAATCATTGATACGCAACTGGTAATAGGTATAATTACTCAATGGGAAGTTTACTGTTTTCATTGCAGCAGCTTCATTCGGATTATCGATGGATTGAAGTGTAAACTTCTCCTTGATAACAAACCAGCTCTTCCGATCATCGCTTCCTGAAAGCGTTGCTTCTTTAACAACTTCCGCATTGCGAATCAGCAGGTTTATATTGTTGATAGCGGCCTTGTCCGGGTTTTCCAGAATGAGCGTTGTACAGCAACCGGGTTCCTGCTTCTTCTCAACAATAGTATACTCCCGAAATTGTTCTTTCTGATAAACCGGTTGCTCCTGTTCTACTATATAGGGGACTTCCTTTTGTTGTGCATCGTACAGTCGCACGTTGCTGAAGGTCTGGTTCGGGTATGCTGCCGCTTCAGGCGTAATTAACACACGATAGAAACCATCGGCATCCGTTGGCGGCAGCGTTGCTTCGGCTTTAAACTGCTGTGCAACGGCAGGAAAAAATCCTAAACTTAAAAATGCTATACCTATATATCGTTTCATCATTACTCTTCTGTTTGTTTGTTGCCCTGCACCGGTTCATCTGCCAGCAATAGTTTCTTGAGACGCTGATACATAAACGACACCACCAGCAACAAGATACCCAGTGATATAAACGCTGCAATCTTCCCTCCTTCTGAAATACCACGGATGTCCACAACGAAAAGTTTCACCAGTGTAACGAGCAACAACGTTAACGAGATAATACGCAAATGTTTTTTCTTGGTTTTCAAACCGATCACGATGAGCAGGAACGATGCTATACCCCACAGTATCGGGAAGCCGATCTTGTGGTTCTGCGTAAGAATATGATCCATTGTATCAATACCGGAATAACCGATCAGCAACACAGTATGATCAAGCTCGGCACTCGCCAGGAATATAAAGAATGAAATATAGAACCATGAATAGATATTGTGACTTGCCTCATTGAAGGCTGTGAGTTTCTGAACACGCTTCAACGTCATCACTGAAATTAGCAGCAACAGCGCTATATATAGATAATGGAAACCGAAACCGGTGAACGTGGCATTTCCCAGCAGGTAATTATCGCGTGCTTCAATCGTCTGACCGTGATAGAATAGCAGGAATGAAAGTATAGCAATGACTCCCCATCCTGCAAATGCCTGGCGAAGTTGTTCGGGTAAGCCAAGTCTCGATTCTGCCAATAGCAATCCTGTTATAAAAAGTAAATTATAGCATCCGATGATAATCAGTACAGCAGTAAAATCATCAACAAATCTTGGAAGCTGGTATTGCAACTCAAGAAACTGCGAAGCATACAGCAGCAGAATACCTCCGAGGTTTAGCAGCAATCTATAGGGCTTTACATATTCCTGGTATTCATCTGTCTCAAACTTCAGGAAGTAAAGCGTACCGGCAATGGAAAGCAGCACCGCTATACTTGTAATATAGGCTTTGTTGATAATTACAGTGAGCTCGGTTGCACCATTGAAGTATAGTTGCTCCCAATCCATTACAAGACTGATGATCATGAGTGCCATTACCAGCACGGAGGCAAGCTTCATCAGTTTAATTCCCGATTTCTGCGAAAGCCATAACAGCAACACCGCTTCGGCCGCCCAGAACAATGTTATATAGTTTCCTTCTAACTGCACCGGTGCCGCCAGACTTATAAACGTAAGCACCAGACCGATCAGCAGAAATACCAGGTTGCGATCTACGCGCTCGTTCTTGTAAAGCGAATACGCAAAGATGAAGTTAAAGATCCCCAGCAAAGCTGTGAATAATCCTTTGAAGTTCTCTCCGGCAGCGTTATCAAGTATATACATGCCGGCAGCATAGTAACAAAATGTATTACTCAACAACAACGTTATCTCAATCGACTTGAATGTGACGCGATTACGAATGTTATTGATGATGTTCATAGCAAAGAACACCAGGTAGAACAACGTAGCAAACACAATACCACCGCGCATCATGCCTGCATTGGTACTATCATACTGTGCACCCAGCCACGAACCGAACAAGATCAATGTAAAGACATAGGCGATGATGTTAACCAGATTCCACTTCTTATAGTATGCCAGCACCAGCATACCAACATCGAGTATCAATATATACGTGAAGAGAACTACATAATTACCCTCACCCGTACTTACCATGAACGGAGATGCAAAACCTCCTAATATACCTACCACGGCAAGTTCAATTCGATTATACGCGAGCGACAACAATATTGTAAACCCGGTAATGATTACCATGAGTATAAAGGCAGCCGTCTGACTGAATATAGCGTATTCATGAAAGGCTATAGCGATGGTAAAATATAGCACAGCTATACCACCGCCTACTAATACCGAGCTAAACGCAGCAAATGTTTTACGCATGCGATGCGCCACACCAATCAATATACCACCGCACGCTATACCGATAAGTACCCGACCGATCTCATTGATCCAGTCCTGATCGATAGCATACTTTACAAAGAAACCTATCCCCAACACCAGTATACCAATACCAATCTTGTTCGCGAGATTTTCTCCAATGAATTTCTCCATATCTGGATTGCGCTCGAAGAAGCCGGGCTTTCTCGGTGGCAACGGAGGGGTTACACGTGGCGGATTTAATTCGATAGGCGGTAGTGCTTCCTCTACTTCCTCCACTTCCTTCTCTTCCTTATACTCTTCCTGGAGTGGAGTCTTAACAGGTAAAGGTTCTTCTTTTGGAGGAGCTGGTGGTATTACCTGCTCTGTCGGCTTCTCGACTTCTTTCTTCTCTTCAACAAAAGGCGTTATAACGGGTGCGGTATGCGCAACAGGCTTCTCCGCCACCTGCGTTCGCTCTTCAGTTTTTATAATGACGGGTTGCTCGATCGCTTTGCTCTGCAGGCGCGTGATCTCCCGTGCGAGATCATCCATTTTCTTTTGAAGCAGCAACAGTTGAGAGGAAAAGTTATTCTTTATCGTGATCAGAATAATGAACGTGATCAGGAGAAGGACAAACAGCAGGTACTCCATGTGTAACTGGATAAGGAGGTTAGTGTAGTTGTTTAACGGCTCGCAGCAAACATTAAGTCTTGTTCACCGAAAATCAATCTAAAGATAACAAAAAAGAAAAAGGCCGTTTCACAGACGTGAAACGACCTTTATGCCAATGAGTTATGACTTTTTATTTTCTTGCTTTCGTCACGAATGTAAGCACCGGGCGCTTGGAGTGGCTCACCACGTCTTCCGCGATACTTCCCGCCAATACGTGCGCAAAACCTGTGCGGCCGTGCGTTGCCATAGCAATCATATCTGCATTAATGCTGTCAGCAAAATAGATGATACCTTCTTCTTCGCTGATATCGTTGAATACGTTGATTGTATAATTCTTCAACTGCAACTTCTTGGCGAAGTTTTCCATATACTTTTTCACCACAGCATCGCGCTGGAAGTTAGAAGGTGTATTGATGCGCACCAGGTGAATGGTTGAATCATAAACCTGTTGTGTTCTTCTTACGATTTTAGAGAATACTTCTTCATCCTTATCCATGGATGTAGCATACACGATGTTCTTGAAATCCTTCGTAGCCGGTTTGTTCTGTACGGTTAATACAGGGCAATGTGCGTGGCGTACAACCTTTTCAGTATTGGAACCGATGATCATTTGCTCCAATGCCGTACGGCCGGATGTTCCCATCACGACAAGGTCAACTTTGTTCTCGGTAATGATAGCATTCATACCATGAAACGGTGTTCCTATTCTGAGTTTCTGGCGCACTTTCAAACCTTCAAATCTTGACTCGGAAGCGAACTTCTCCATCTGTTTCTTGGCTTTCTCGATCAGCTTTGCCGTGAACAGTTTCTCTTCCCAGTTCCCGCCATAAGTAGCTTCTCCTTCGATGTTGATAGAACCCTCTGTAGCTTCTTCAATTACATGAAGCAATGTGATTTCACTACCGGAGCGTCTGGCAATGTCAGCAGCTACATCTGCTGCAATAGCAGCCGGTTTGGAAAAGTCAGTCGGGACAAGAATTTTTTTCATAAGGATAGGATAGTTTACGTTAATCGTTTGCGATAGGGTAAAAGTAGCGATTTCAGTTAAAATTCAAAATGCAAACTATCAGCATTCCCTATGGGTAAACGTCATAATTTTATTGAACGACTTTATATATAGGGCTATAAATACAAAAGCCTTCCGGTAAGGGAAGGCTTTGCGCGGTTAATGAATTATGTTAATTCTTAGAAACGAACCGTTTTAGTGTTACCAGCTTTATCAGTTACTTCGAATGTCAGTGAACCTGTTACATTCTTTACTGTATAAAGTTGAGCAAAGTTACCATCAACAGTTTTGTTTTCGCTGTGAACAAGATTGTTAGCAGCATCATAGATCTTAACGTTGATCTGCTCGCTACCTGTAGAAGATACAGACACGAGGAATTTGCCATTCTCATGCGCTATTCTTGCGATGTGTACATTTTTAGGAGATGCACTAACAGGCTGGTAGTTTACTTTTTCAGTTCTTTTACCTGTAGCATCGATTAACTCGATTGTATACTCACCGAATTGAAGACCAGAGAAATTCAATGGGCAGATGAAACCATCTGTACCAGTAAATGTTTCAGTAAACACCAATTCAGATTTTGTGTTGTAAATATTCAATTTGATTTTACCAGCGTTCTCAGCTTTGTAAATTACTTTGAATACTTCTGCACCTTTAACAGGTACCACAGCCAGACCTTTGTTGTTGGCAGGCTCTTCCTTTCCAAGAGCCATCACGTTTGCACTTACTACTACGAGCGCTGCAATGAAAAGTGATCTAATTTTCATAATCGACTTTGTTTGTTTTTTGTTTACGATACAAATGTAACGTGGCAGCATTACTCAAGGCCGACTGTTGTAAGGAAACATTTTTTTTAACTATAAATAACGTTTGCAGAAATTTCGAAGTAGAAATCATTCAAAAGAAGGTATATATACCTGCTGCAAACGCTCTCGGTATGATTCATTTTAATACAACGTTTGCACTACTGGCCGCTATAGCTACTTTATCAATGAAAAAAGGCAGTCATCCACACGACTGCCCTTGCTATATTATTCTATCAGAATACTTTTTCTAAAAATGTTATTCGTTAATACGACAGAACTTTAACATTTCCTTCTCCATCTGTGATCTCAAACGAAAAGTTATCGTTAATCTGGTTCAGGTTGTACAGCTTGGCTAAGTCATCCGTAATTTCCAGCAATTCTTCATATACTAACTGGTGTTTGTCTCCGTAAATCTTCACCGAAATGATGTTATGTACTTTATTCGGAAGTGTTAATAAAAATTTATTCTCCGTTGGAGACACACGAACCACGTGCGCGAGTTTATCCGATGGCTTCATTCCATGCGTTATCTTCTGTACCTGGCGATGTGTACAATCAATTACTTCCACCGTATACTCGCCATCTTCGAGTTGCGTGAAATTATAGGGACGAACAAAGCCATCTGTCTTGCGGATCGTTTCTGTAAATACAAGATCATTACGTTCATTACGAATGAAGATCTTTACATCCGATAATTTTGCGGCTTTGTAAAACACGTGAAAGGTCTTGCCTTTCTTCATAATACCAACACCGCTTGCAGGTGCGGGATTCTCTGCCGGCATTGCCAATGCTGCACTGCCTATAGCAACCAGCAACACTAAAATTGAAAGGGTCTTTTTCATATAGGGTCTTAATTATATATATCCAAAGACGCTATTTATAGTATAATGTTGCCGCGCAAACGTTAACTATTTGTTAACGCATGTCACCTAAAAAGTAACAACACTATATATAGTACAAAAGGACACCTGTAACGAAAGACAAAGCAGAAGGATTCAGATTATCGGCAGAATAATCAATTGAGATGATATACATCTTTACTACGCGCCTCACTGCTTAGCAAATGCAATTGATAGCGAAGTCTGTTCAATAAAAACTGATCATGCTTATCATCTGGCAAGCGAAGAAATTTATAGCGGTCGTTCAGATCAAGACTTAGTTCGCAGGCAATCTGGTATACCGAGAAAGGTGTGCTATACTGATTAATGTTACGGCTCTTCAGATATTCTAGGAATAATTCATACAACGTCAGCGATGGTATCTTATTAAGATCCACCTGGTGAAAGCGCACATCACCCCCCGGGTACATTTTTGATTTATAGGTGAGTGCGAGCTTGTCCATGTTAAATACATTTTCGCACTTCACAATGATATCAGACTCTCCGCCTGCATATCGTTTAATGATACTTTCCAGGCGCATGAGGGAGCCGAGCTTTACCTGGTTCATCTCATGACTAAAGTAAATACCAAAGGTTATATCGTTGGTCTCGGCATCCTGTAACAACTGCCGGTAACGAGGTTCGAAAATATGAAGGGGTACAAGTTCACCCGGCAATGGCAGTATAGCCAGCGGGAACATCGGAATATGAACGGTCTCATCCATACCTCTGAAACAAACTTGACGGCAAGAAGGTTAATATTCTGTCAAAAAATGTGGGTCGACTCCGAAACGTTCCTTCAAAAGACTATATCCCGGCAAAAAGCTCAGGTTTATAATGAAGGAAAATCCGGCAACGGTGGCTCCAAAACTTTCAATCAGGGAAGCAGCAGCACCTGCCGTCCCGCCTGTAGCAAGCAAATCGTCTTGCACCAGTACACGCCAGCCAGGCTGAATGGCGTCTTCGTGTACTTCGATACACGCAGTGCCATATTCCAGGTCGTACTCTTGTCTTCTCACTTTATACGGCAGCTTTCCGGCCTTGCGGATGGGTATAAATCTGCAGCCCAGCTCATGCGCCAAAATCGATCCGAAGATGAACCCGCGGGCCTCTACAGCAGCAATAGCATCCAGCCTCTGCCCCTGAAAGTCTCGCTTCAGTTGCTGGGCAATCTCATGCATGAGTGCCGGGTCAGACAACACAGGCGTTATATCTTTGAAGACTATACCAGGCTTGGGATAATCACGAACATCGCGAATAGTGTGTTTGATCTTGTCTGAAAGCTGCATGCAAATGTTTTAGTTGTATCAAAAGTAAAATTCCTGCGGTACAGTTCAACTATAAAAAAGCACCAAACGGCTAAACTTTTGCTCGTGCATAATCTTTTTAATTGCAGCCGGCAAAAACTCAATAATATCGGAAGCAATAAGCGATACCATACCATGCTCACGCGCAGCAATATCTCCCGACAGCCCGTGCAGATAGACACCTGCTATAGCCGTATCCAGAGACGTATATCCTTGCGACAGCAGTCCGGTTAAAATACCAGTAAGTACATCGCCCGTTCCGCCTGTAGCCATACCGGGATTTCCGGTGGAATTGAAATATACTGAACCTTCCGGTGATGCGATGGATGTGTTGGCGCCTTTTAACACCATCACTGACTTCAGCTGTCTGGCCAGCGACTTCTGTTTTTCGAGTCGTTCAAAATCATCAGACCATTTACCAGCCAGTCGTTCGAACTCCTTGGGATGAGGCGTTAGTATACTTCCCGCCGGTATAAGTGATAGTAACTCGCGATTTTCAGAAAGTATATTCAACGCGTCTGCATCCAGTACAATCGGCTTCCTGAAATCCTCCAGCAATTTGCGAAATGCTTTCACAGTTAATTTATCCTGCCCGAGACCCGGACCGATGCCCACAACAGTATATTTATCCAGTGCAGGAATTGTTGTGATGAAATGTTTGTGTTCATCTATACTTGCCATAGCTTCTGCAACAGAACTTTGTAAAATGATATAGCCACATTCAGGTATATGCACGGTAAGTAAACCGGCACCGGCACGCAGCACTGCCCGGCCGGAGAGCAACGCAGCTCCCATTTTACCATAACTCCCGGCAATGATTAACGCATGCCCGTAAGTTCCTTTATGACCGAACTTCGACCGCGGCCTCAATATTTTTTTTATATCCTTGGCAGTGATATAGTAATGCGGAGTTTGTTGTTCCTTTATGAAAGCCTTGTTCAAACCTATATCTACCATACACCATACACCGGTAAACGCATGGTTACCCGGAAAAAGAAATGCAAGCTTCGGCAGTTGAAATGTTATCGTATAGTGTGCTTTAAAAATCTCTCCCTTTGAAACTTTATCAGCCAGTAATCCGGAAGGTATATCAACAGCAATGCGTATAGCTTCCGATTCGTTCATCAAATGTATAGCCTGCGCAAAAAGTCCCTCCGCCGGGCGCGTAAGACCTGAACCAAATATAGCATCGATCAATACATCGTATTCTGAAAATATATCTTTATCAAGCGATGTTACTTCAACGATCTCGGCCTTGCCTTTGAGTCGCTCAAAGTTGGTTTTAAAATCTTCCGTTTCAGACGATCCCCTAATCACAAAAACTTTTACAGCGTAACTCCATTCCCGCAGCATACGTGCTATACCCAGTCCATCGCCACCATTATTACCCGTGCCGCATACTATAGCTATCGTGTGCGCGCCATTAAATTTTTCAGTAAACCAATTAACAAATGCACGACATGCGCGCTCCATCAGATCGATCGATGCAATGGGCTCATGCTGGATTGTATGAGCATCAAGCGCCTTTATTTGCTGAGATGAGAGTATCCTGATCATGGCATTGTATATAGTATTTCAGGAGAATAGTTTTTACACATATTCTGCCGTAAAATATTGTACCACCTAAAGGTAATATATACTCTTATCACTGTCAGTAATAGCGACTAAAAATATATTTCAACCAAGCCTCTATAAAACCGCATACGCAAGAGTATCTTTAAGAATAAAGTTGCGCGATATATGTCTGACGATCAATTCCTGTACTTCTGCAAAAAGAACGAACCTTACCAATTTGAACGAAATTCATTGGGAGATATTATTGTGATGGAACCAACGTGGTCAGAAACGGGACGCTGTAATTTTGATATCGCCACGGAACTGGGCATCTGGAATAAAGAAAAGAAATCAGGTTACGCGTTCGATTCAAGCGCAGGCTTTACGTTACCAAACAACGCCATACGTGCTGCCGATGCAGCCTTTATAAAGAAAGAACGCTGGAATAAAATTCCCCAGAGCGAACGTCAGAAATTCACGCGCATCTGTCCGGATTTTGTCATTGAAATTATATCACCCTCTGATACCCTTGGCTATATTGAAGAGAAAATGAAAGAGTGGATCGACAACGGCTGCCAGTTAGCCTGGATGGTGAATCCCAGAAAAAGAACAACCACCGTATACCGGAGCAACGGTGATGTGACTATAAAACCATTTACAAAATTGTTAAATGGCGAAGATATACTTCCCGGCTTTAGCATAAACATGGCCGATATCTTCAGTCCATCGTAATCACCGGTCTACCTCTCCCATCACCACATCGATTGAACCGATAATAGCGATCAGGTCTGCTACCAGTATACCTTTCGATATATCCGGCAACACCGAAAGATTAACGAAGCTGCACGAACGGCATTTGCATCGAAACGGTATATCGCTGCGACCATCGGCACGAAAGAAAAAGCCCAGCTCACCTTTTGGAATTTCACCACGGATATAAAAATCCTGTGCCTTCGGTCTGATCTTCTTCGGCACTAAGGCCTGCGGATCAAAGTCACGCGTGCGTGTATGCTCCCCGTTGAGTTTATCCAGACATTGTTCAATGATCTTTATCGACTCGTGCAACTCCTGGTAACGCACATAGGTTCTGTCCCAGCAATCACCAACCTTACCCATCTTGCCTTCACCAATTGGTATATCAAAATCAAGTTCCGGGTATACCGAGTAACCATCCACCCTGCGCAGATCAAAACGCAAACCGGAAGCACGCAGTATCGGTCCGGTTACACCTGCATTTATAGCGAGGTCAAGCGGCAATACACCTACATTTGCCGTGCGGTCGATAAAGATCTTATTCTGGATCAACACAGTCTCAAGTTCCTGCAGTTTCGGTTTGATATAGTTTATAAACTCACGACAGCGATCTTCGAAACCTACCGGCACATCGTAGAACAAACCACCGATCCAGATATAGTTATATAGTAAGCGAGCACCCGAAGCCCACTCCAGCAAACGCAGTATATGTTCACGGTCGCGCATGATCCAGAAGAACGGAGTAAACGCACCGATGTCCATTCCATAGGTTCCTATTGCTATAAAGTGAGAGGCAATACGATTCAACTCGGCCATCAATACACGTATATACTCTACACGTTTCGGAATCTGGTTTTCAATTCCCAGCATACGCTCAACGCCCATAGCGTATATATGTTCGTTGCTCATCGCAGCAACATAATCGAGCCGGTCAACAAAAGGTATAACCTGGTTGTATGGAAGATTCTCTGCGTGCTTCTCAAAGCAACGGTGCAGGTACCCGATGTGCGGCACTACCTCTTTTACGATCTCACCATCCATCAACACTTCAAGGCGCAACACACCGTGCGTGGAAGGGTGCTGTGGTCCGAGGTTGATAATCATCTCTTCCGACCGCAGGTTCTCCGGGTTCAGTTTGTTGGGCTCCGATAGCGCTAAACTTCCTTCTTTATATTTATACTGTATACGATCTGTGGGCATGGCGTTTTTAGCTATGAGCTGTGAGCTGTTAGCTTTGAGTTTTTAGTATTCTACTTTAATATCGCGATAGTAGGCCTGGTGTGTGTAGTCTTTGCGTAGCGGGTGTCCTTCCCAGTCGGCAGGCATAAGTATTCTGCGCAGATCG
Source organism: uncultured Chitinophaga sp. (assembly GCA_966211525.1). Classification (GTDB taxonomy): domain Bacteria; phylum Bacteroidota; class Bacteroidia; order Cytophagales; family Cyclobacteriaceae; genus Ohtaekwangia. The sequence goes on from CBIHOZ010000005.1 coordinate 65,323, forward strand.
GGATGGTTGGTAAATAGTATACCATACATATCGAATACCTCGCGCTCCATCCAGTCAGCAGATTTCCACAGATGTGTTACTGTATCGATCACCGGATTTTCCCGTGGCAAAATTACTTTCACCATCAACTGAAAATTATACGGAATGGAGTAGAGATTATATACCACCTCCATGGTAGCTGCCTGCACACCGTTATCTATACCGGTTACACACGACAGCATATCAAAATACGTTGAAGCATCTTGTTGAAGCTTGGTGCACACATCAACAAGTTTGGATTTGTCTACGATGATGGCGTGAGGCGTCACCGTACGGTCAGCTTTAATCTGATCAGGACCTGCTATATCCGAAAGCATTAAAACTATATCATCAATAGTCATGATGGCATCTGGGTTAGTTGTGAGAACGAAATCAAATACATTCGTTCTGCAATTCAAAAGTAAAGAATTGAATCCGAAAGTAAGGTACCCTTACAAGAGTTTTCAACGACCGGGCAGAAGCTCTGTAATTATTTTTCTTAGCCTTCACATTGTGATATCGTAAAACACATTACCTTTGCAAAAGCGTTTCACCTCATCTATGTTTTATTTTAAACGAGGGAGAAAATTTATGCTGGTGCTAAATCTACATATCTTCAAATAACCCGCTACGGTAACATTTTACCGGATGTGGTTCGGCATTTCTGCCAACAAAAAATCAAAACAAGTAAAACTTCAGGCATAGTCTTGCAAGGATTGCGTTCGTAGCGTTTACACGTTTGTGTATGTCGTTTCGATATTTATATACTTTGCTTTTCAGCAAAGGAGCGCTACCCGTATGTGCATACCTGTGCCCTATTGTAAACCTTTTATGGGCAAACAAAAATTAACGATAAAAGACCTTCAGGTCATTTCTTTTCCAACGGATGTAGCACGCAGTCTTGCCTTAAACATAATGAACAGGCACTTCAAGCATACACCCAACGAGGAAAAACTAATATTACTGGCCGATGTACTCGAACAACCGCATGGCTATACGCAGCATGCCACGCTCAGCATATTGGCTCATAAACTTATAGCTGCTCCGGTTGAGACACCTGTGAGCGAGACCTATTTACTGGAAGATGAACCGCGACACTTCGATGTGTTTGGCAACAAGCATATTGATAACAATGCCATTCAGCAAATGGAACTTGCCATGCGACTTCCTATAGCGGCAAAAGGCGCACTGATGCCTGACGCACATCACGGCTACGGCTTACCGATTGGTGGTGTACTGGCAACACACAACGCTGTTATACCCTATGGAGTTGGAATGGACATTGGCTGCCGCATGGCGCTTAGCATTCTTGATCTGCCGGCAAGCTATACCGAACACCGTACGCACGAACTAAAAAAAGTGCTGGAACGGGAAACACATTTCGGTAATGATGGCGGACTCGAGCAAATACAAGAGCATGCGATACTCGATCACCCGGATTTTCAGTTGACGGACCTTCTGAAACGTCTGCATGGTAAAGCCGTGAAACAGTTAGGAAGCTCTGGCTCCGGAAATCACTTCGTAGAATTCGGTACAGTAGCGCTATATGAGACTAATACACTTGGATTGCCTCCGGGCAACTATATGGCTATACTGTCACACTCGGGTTCAAGAAGTCTCGGTGCAAATATAGCGCAGCACTATACCGCTATAGCGATGAATCGCTGCAAGCTTCCGCGTGAAGCAAAACAACTTGCCTGGCTCACATTGGACAGTGCTGAAGGTGAAGAGTACTGGCTATCAATGAATCTTGCCGGTGAATATGCAAAGGCTTGTCACGAACGTATACACCGCAACCTGTGCAAAGCACTCGGAGCAAAAGTTCTGGCGACAGTCGAGAACCACCACAACTTTGCCTGGCGCGAAACGCTGGCGGACGGCAGTGAATATATAGTGCATCGCAAGGGAGCAACCCCGGCAGCACAAGGTATATATGGAATTATACCGGGCAGCATGACAGCCCCGGGATTCATTGTGCGAGGTCTTGGCAACGCTGCATCACTAAACTCTGCTTCGCACGGTGCCGGTCGCAAGATGTCGCGACAAAAGGCGCGTGAGTCTGTTACCATGAGCAGTATGAAGAAAATGTTGCAGGCTGAGAAAGTAACATTAATGGGAGGCAGTACAGAAGAATCGCCCGGTGCCTATAAAGACATCGAACTGATCATGAAAAGTCAACATACCCTGGTGGATGTTGAAGGTAAATTTCATCCGAGGATTGTTCGGATGGCTAAAGATTAAACGTATGGAAAAAATCATTATACATAACGAACTAAAAGAAAAAAAGAAAAAACTGGAGATCATTACCAGTCAGTTGAAAAAACGTTTCATCGGATTGGACAGTATCATTGATGAAGTGATATCGTTGATGATGCCCTGGTATCTTTTCCCCGAAGCACAACTTAGACCTACCGTTATAAACCTGTGGGGACTAACGGGCTCTGGGAAGACGGCACTCGTGCAGAGCATAGTTGAGCTTCTTGAGCACGGAAGACTCTATACACATATTGACATGGGTGAATTTGAATCAGATTCAGCAACGTGGATCAAAAATATATTCACGAGCGATCTCGATTTTTTTCACCAGAAACCAGCAGTTATTTGCCTGGATGAATTTCAATTCGCAAGAACGCTCGACAATAATCAACGTGAATTAGGGAAAGACAAACTTCGTGTAATTTGGGATTTGCTTGATTCTGGAAAGATTGAGTATATACCGAGTAACAGCACATACTTGCTTCTCCGCGCAGATAGCTGCATCAAGAAACTGGATAAAGCAATTAAAAGCGGTGTTGTTATTGAGAATGGAGAAGTGGTTGCAGAGCAAGAAGTTTTCCTCAAGTTGTTTGAGACTTTCTTCTTCGATCACTACGATCGTTACAACGAGCCGTTAAGCAAGCGTTATCTCTTATCGAGAGATTTCATTGAAGGCCTGTATGACCTTATCTCAAATGAAGAGTTTTCAAAAGACTATCTCCGTGAGCAAGTAAAAGCGTCATCCTTGCCAGAACTGAAGAAATTTATACTGGAAGCCATGAAGGCGCAATCTGCAACAAAAGAAATTGACTTATCGCAGGCAATTATTTTTGTTCTGGGTAATCTGGACGAAGCTTACCCGATGAGCCATAGTATGAATCCGGAGATAAGCGCTGATGAGTTTCATGAAGCAACAACCCGTATTACGATTGCATCGGTTAAAAGTGCACTTCGAAAAAGATTTCGCAGCGAACAAATTGCGCGATTGGGTAACAACCATGTTATCTATAAATCTTTTAGAAATATACACTTCCGCCAGTTGATCGCGCAGGAGTTGGATCGTGTCGGAAAATTCGTACACACATCATTTGGATGGAACATGGCTTTTGATGATTCTGTCATTGATATAGTATACGCTGAAGGTGTCTTTCCTGCGCAAGGAACACGCCCGGTATTTACTACGATCAAGAATCTGATCGAATCCCGTATTGGCAAACTTGTTATGGAAGTTATAGACAAAAACATAACAGCTGCCAATGTGCATTGGTATTATGCTGAAGAGCACTTCCTGTTTGAAATCTGTGATTCGAACGATCGGTATATATACTCTTTCCTGGACGAGGTGAACCTGAAGATCGACAATCTTCGTAAAACCACGAGCAAGAGTTCACAGGCGCACACCGGTATACATGAAGCCGGGCATGCGATTCTCGCTGCGCTTGTGTTTCGTATACTTCCGTCTGTTGCAGTGTCAAAAACTGCATCTGATGACGGTGAAGGATTTTGCATGATCAATTTCCCTGAGGGTCCCATGACAAAAGACTCTATCCGAAAAGATATAATTCTTACGCTTGGAGGATACGCAGCAGAGAAACTGGTCTTTGGAGACGAGCATACTTCTTCTGGTGTACGTCATGATATTGAAAATGCAAGCGAACTTGCCAACCGAGCCGTGAGACAGTATGCTATGGGAAGCGATCCGATCCATGTAGTTGCAGCAAACTCCAGCAATGAAGATAGCTTCTACCATACGGAAAAATACTCGCAGGAAGCAATCCGTGTAATTAAGGCGTGTATGCAGGAGGCTGAAAACATTCTATTGAGAAATAAACTTCTTTTATTAAGAATGGGCTCTTATCTCACTACACATGCACGCATGGAAGAAGCCATGATTGGTGACTACATTAAACAATATAGCACCGAAGAATGGGTTCGCACAGAAGGATTCATAACGAAAGATCAGTATTACAATTTTCACGAAGTGGTTGAGCAACAAATACGAGAAGCCGTTAAAGCATCTTCGGAAGTTGCTGAGCTGGAACTTATCTAGAAACAAAAGGCAAGGAGTATAACACTTACTTGCCTTTACTTACTACGCAGAAAAATTCCCTGCATTTACTAATTTTGACAGACCATCTATACATCATGCAAGGCACCTACCGAATCGCGAAAGGCTGGAGAATATTCATATACATCTTCGCTCCTATCATAATGACTGTTTTCCTTTCTACTATCTTCCTCATCTTTACAACGGAAGGTATCAGTCCATTGATAGCACCGCTGCTGGCCATTGGTGCATTGGCCATGACGTGTATGTTTGCGTATGGTCTAATTGATACCATACAGAGCAGGTTCATTATTGGCAGCGATCATATTACAGGTATAAATCCGCTCTCGACAAGAACATTGAAATTCGAAGATATCCTTGGATACAAGATTGAGCGCAATGGCATATACATTATTCCGAAAAATCCATCGCATAAAAAGATCAAAACGAGTACATATATCGAAAAAGCCGACCAGATCACGGCATGGCTTGCTTCAACGTTCACTGACCTTAACCAGCAGGAATTTACCGACCACGAAAAAAGTATATTGAACGATGACTCCCTCGGACTTTCACAACACACAAGGGAACACCGGCTGGCAGAAGCAAGACGCATTGCGAAGATCACAAATGCCGCTGGCTTCGTATTGTTCTTATGGATCACATTTTACCCGGTGTTCTATACCGTTGTGCTGAGTATTGGTATAGCGTATCCAATCGTTATCATTATTCTTCTATATATATACCGTGGCCTTTTGAAGGTAGATGAAAGACCGAACAGCGCGTATCCTTCGGTCGCCACAGGCTTCATCATGGCCGGCCTCAGCCTTTCCCTGCGCGCACTCTTTGATTTCAATATACTGGAGTTTAAGCAGCTTTGGATCACCACCGGCACACTCGCTGCATGCGTAATCATACTCATCCTGATAGCAACGCGTTTTCCTGAATTCAAAAGTATCCACGACTACTTTGCAATACTCACATTCATAATACTCGCCTATGCATACAGTTTTGGCGCTTATACTATATCAAACTGCCTGTTTGATAATTCCGATCCTGAATATTACCAGACTAAGGTTATCCAAAAAGAAATAAGCAAAGGGCGAAGCACAACATACTATATCATCGTTGCATCCTGGCACAATGCAGAGCGATTCGAAAAAGTTACAGTAAGTGCAGAGGAATACAACGAGGCGACTATCGGCTCTGATATTGCCATTGCAGAAATGAAAGGGCTCTTCGGAACTCCATGGTATTTCCCCATCATCCAGGAATAATATATAGTATCTTTCTGAAACTTCCGGCTACTTTCCACGTTTGCAACCAAAAGTTTGTCCTATCTTTGTGACGTACTTTAAAATATAGTGCAACCCTTTTAAATGAGGGACTTTAACATGCTCGTCTTGTAATACCATACCATCCATTTTAAGTATCCCGCATTCCCGCGGGAAAGAATGGTATTGCTTTATTAATCCGTCCCGATCATGATAGATCCTTGGCGATCACGCTATATATAGTTCTTATCGAGACCGGGCTATTCTGTTTATTTCAAAATTCAAATTACAAGACTATGAGTATCTCCAGAAAATATGGACGAACATACCATTACCCTTTTTCACCAGGCACAACGAGTGACGATCGCATTCACCATGACTATTGGTCGGATGTAAGTAAATTGAAAACTATAGTGCATACCGAAAAACTGGACGGTGAGAATAACTGTCTCAGTCGCTATGGTGTTTTCGCCAGGTCGCATGCAGCTCCAACCGTATCTGCCTGGACAAAAGAAATCCGTCAGCGATGGGAATTGATCAGAAACGATCTCGCTGACGTTGAGATCTTCGGTGAAAACCTCTACGCTATACATTCGATCGAATATCGAAAACTGGAACATCATTACTATGTTTTCGCAGTTCGCCTGCACGATATGTGGTTGAGTTGGGAAGAAGTAAAATTCTATGCAGCCATGTTTGATTTTCCAACCGTGCCTGCGTTAAAGATTGTAGAGCCGGTAAATGAAGCTCCGTTCCGCGAAGATATACTTGCGCTTACACGACAAAACAGTGTATTGGATTCGCACGATATACAAAGCGGAGAAGCCTGCACATGCGAGGGCATTGTGAGCAGGAATACAGAAGAATATGCTGTGAACGATTTCATGCATCATGTTTTCAAATATGTTCGCAAGGGACATGTTAAGACAGACGAGCATTGGACACGTCACTGGCGAAGAGCAAAGTTGCTGTGGGAATACCCGCAGGTATAATTTTAAACTATACAAATATGAATTGGTCATTATCAAATAAAGATTGGGAACACCTGGAGAAGCAATTCGATTGGGTTGCCGACATGCGAAATGTACCGCAGGATTTTCTTCATCACGCAGAAGGTAATGTAGCTATACATACGCAAATGGTGTTAAGGGCATTAACGGAGGCACCTTCTTTTCAAACGTTGAAACAGGAAGAGCAGGAAATACTTTGGACAGCAGCATTACTCCACGATGTTGAAAAACGTTCGACAACTGTGATGGAAGACAACGGGCGCATTACCGCGCATGGTCATGCACGCAAAGGAGAGTTTACAACGCGAAGGCAACTCTACGAGCTCGACATACCATTCCAGCAACGCGAGCATATCGCAAGCCTCGTGCGTTATCACGGACTGCCGCTGTGGTTGATGGAAAAAACAAATCCGGTTAAAGCCTTACTGGAGGCATCGTTGCGCGCGGATATGAAATTACTGTCAGCGCTGGCGCGTGCAGATGTATTGGGACGAATTTGTCAGGATCAACAGGAGTTACTGGACCGCATCGATTTCTTTGATGCATATTGTGAAGAGCAAGCGTGTTGGCATTCGCGAAAATCTTTTGCTACGCCACTGGCGCAATTCACATACTTCTACAAAGAAGATGCGCACCCGGACTATATTCCATTTGACGATCTGAAAACAAAAGTTGTCATGCTCTCTGGTCTCCCCGGTATGGGCAAGGACCGGTATATAAAAAAGCACTACAACGATTGGCCTATGGTAAGCCTTGATGCGATTCGAAGAGAATACAAGCTCAAACCTGATGACACTTCTGCCACCGGTTGGGCTGTACAACTCGCAAAAGAACGGGCTAAAGAATTTCTTCGGAAGCAACAACCTTTCGTATGGAACGCAACCAATATTACCAGGCAAATGCGATCCCAGTGGATCGATTTGTTTGTAACCTACAAAGCACACGTGAAGCTGGTATATATTGAAGTCCCATTTAAGACATGGCTATCACAAAATAGTAATCGCGAACATGCGGTTCCTCAAGCCGCTATATTTCGCATGCTCCCTAAACTGGAGGTGCCCTGTATATTTGAAGCGCATGATGTGGAGTATTGCGTTACGGATCATTGATTAGTAATATATACACCAAAAAAGAAAAGGCTTCCTGTGGTTAAGGGAAGCCTTTTTGTTGATTCACACACAACGAACATCCGGAATGGATCATGTACGGTCATCGAAAACATATAGCTGACAACAACGGTGTACTATGGGTGATGCATGAGGCTCGAACTCATAAACACAAGATCCACATTCTTGCCGCGTAGCCAGTTTGCGTTACACCACCATATTAAAAAGTCGGAGAGGGATGAATCGAACATCCAAGGTCTATGACACCGCTTTTACAGAGCGGCCCGCTTCCACTTACGGTCTACTCTCCGATACTATATTTCGAACACGCCATTAGTTATAGCACTTCCTCTGAAATGTAGGGTAACCTGGATTCGAACCAGGGACCTCATGCTTCCAATGCATGCGAGGATGACCAGACTCCTCCATTACCCTATATACTTTATCAAATAAAAAAGCCTCCGTATTCGGGAGGCTTCTATGATTCTTCATGTATAGGCTACACTGTTAATCAATCAGACTTATATAGTCTGTCCTCCCTCCCGAGATTACTCCGGGATAATGCGGGCGATATGCGCTATATATAAGTACCTGATTCATGATGCAAATATACGTTTAGATTTAACTTCTGTTACCTGTTACGTAACATTTATACACTATATTTTAAAATATGAAAAAATTGTGGCGCGGAGGGCTTTAACCTCGATCTTTTCGTTGCGATATATACACCACAAACAAAACGCATTTATCTGCGACTATGCTATCACGCCACCGGCCTTGCAGCACACGATTCGGAGAGATATACTCTCCTCTCTGACCTGCACACCCTTTGTGAAGATTCCTGGTAACGCTCCAGGTCCTTAGCTTCTTCAGAACCACGCTTCTACTTAGTTAGCTTAATCTCCATTGTCCGGCCACACGGTATTGATCCGTGTTCTTCCCGTTAAAGTGGGAAGCATCACTTTAAAATATACTGTCGAGGTGGTAGGAGTTGAACCTATCCCGATAGCTATCGGGAATACACCTCGATAATCTAATAACTCACCCGGCCTGGAATTGAACCTGCCCCGATAAAGTATATATACCTTATCCGCCTCCCTGGAACATGCGGGTGTTGATTACGCAATCCGGCAGATCATTTACACGCATGTGCAAACTTTTGAGATATATACCTCAACTGCCGGATATCTGAGGACATAGATGGGCACGATCCACCGACCCAGGCGTTAACAGCGCCTTGCTCTACCAACTGAGCTATATGTCCGTAAAAAACTAAAGACAAACAAAAAACCCCGGGATATTCATTTCCCGGGGTTTCTGTTGATTTATGTATCTATGAATAGTACTATATATAGTCAACCGTCCCCGGAAAAATCCAATAATGCTTCGGCATGCGTATGCTCGAAGTATTCAGATTTGCTATGTTAATTCCGGGTTTCATTTTACTTATTCTCTATTGTGATGCAAATATATAACTACTTTTAACATGCTATGGCATAAACAACAATATTTTTTTTATTTAAAAAGTTTTGAATAAAAAAAATCATTGCCTGATTCTTACAAACGGCAAAACGCTTAAATAGTTATATCCTGTTTTTCAGCCCACGCCAATCCACCGGGCAACTCCATCGTATTAAATTCCAAATGGATAACACGTCTGTGTTTCTGGCTCGTTGCTTTCGAAGACGCATGTAGCAACAGCGGCTTCATGATCTGAATACCGCACGCATCTACGTCACATATATAGGGTATACTATTCTGCGCGATCAAGTTGATCTCTTCATCCGACAATCGCTTATTATGTGAACCTGGTATAACTTTCAGCGCTCCGTTTGTCTCATCGGTATCATCGAGGTGAATGCGGATGGTATAGGTACTCTTCAGAATTTCTTCCGGAGGACACACGCCATGTACACCGAATTTCTTTGTCCAACCGGTAAATCCAGGCTGTTCAATTTTCTCCGCTACATTGATCACAACATCCTGGTGCCAGGTAACATACCAGTTCGCATCCGGTGTCTTATCAAAAAATATAGCCTTCGTCAGAAACAGATCGGGATGGATTTTCTTCAACACCTGCAACAGGTTACTATTAAATACAGTCTCTTTCAATACCGGGATTTCCTGCAACAGATTACGAATGGCATATGTATTTTCGTCCAACCCGTTGTCTTTTAAATACCGGGCAATCTCCATCTTCATCGCATTTACTTCCTTACGACCATACACATGACGAAGGATCATAAAACCTTTATGTGTTAATTTCTCAACCGTACTTTGAAGCGCTGCATTATTAAACTCAAACTGGTAAAGATTGAGTGCCTGCTCGAAGATGGTTTTAATTCTACGTTTCAGTCTCTCCGGGGCAAGTACTTTCACACGATCACCAAAGCCCAATATCTCCCGTTCCAGTTCAAAATTGATCTGCACATTCAAAGAGATCACCACTCCACTTCGGGTATTCTCGATAATCTGTTGCGAGTGGTGGAGAGGCTTGGTAATTATATAAGGAGCAGTTTCGTAATCAGCTTGCAACAAAATTTTCTCCACCGGTCCGTTTGGATTTACACTTACACCAATAACATCGTTCAAAAATGCAGGTAAACTAAAAGAGTCTTTGGACACATAACGCACTTCACAGTCTTTTATACTAATGATACGATCGAGTGCCAGCGTTAATATAGGTGTGTTCTTTTTCTTGATACCAATTACAAACCAGCGATTCCTATACTCCTTTAAATAGTATGGATGGAAATGAAATGTATTCGCACTGCGTGCCTTAAATGACTGGTAGCACAACTCGACTGTACACTTCTTAATGATTGCCTGGTATAGTGTCTCAATGTGCTCCAGCCCTTTCAGATTATCGTTCTTCTCGAAATCGATAACCGGTTCCTGGTTTGTCTTGGCTGCATATATTTTATTTTCAAGACGCTGCACCATGCCGCTCAGTTCCTGAAAATGACTGAAGCCTTTAAACTGGCGAAGGATCTCCACCACTTCCGTAAGTTTACCCAGATCCTGATCGGTTAACGGAATGTTGGTAATGGAATATTCCGGATCTTCATAACTATAGTACTTCTTCTCCTCTACTATTATAGGAGCGTTATACCCCAGCTTATCGCTGCGCATCATCTGTATATCCATCTGCACCGTGCGCTTGCTTACACCTTTGTCTATACCTTCATATTCATATAGCGTCTCCGAGCAAGCCTCTACAAGATCCTCCAGTGTCCATCGTCTATGTCTGTTTCTCAGACAATTATCAATAGTGCGGTAGCGAATAAGGGCGTTTCGATTAACAGGCATTTGAAAATATTTTCAGAAAAGAAGTAAAAAATTTCCACTACGCAAAAAGACTGCGCAGTTGCCTTTCAATTTTGAATCGTCAATTAAACGCAAGAGTTATGAAATTCAATGTATTTCGTAAAGCAAAAGAAACCGTAAACTACCAACAGGCTAAAGCTTATGTACTGGATGAACGTACAGATCTGTATAGCGCTGTAGTTACCACTTCGCTGAGCGACAAGTTTTATGAGACTACCGACAAACGTGTAGATCGCATCCGTGCATTGATCGCCAAGAACGACCCTGCGTTTGTTGCACGTCTTGCCATCTATACCCGCAATAGAATGTATATGCGTAGTATACCATTGGTGTTAGCGGTTGAATTGGCAAAGACGCAATCCGGTAATGGTATAGTTCGTAAAACTATAAAAGGTGTTATACAACGGGCTGATGAGATCACCGAACTGTTGGCATACTACCAGTTAGCGAACCAGCGTACCGGCACTAAAAAGCTGAACAAACTATCCAAGCAAATACAGCATGGATTATCCGATGCATTCAATCGCTTTGATGAATATCAGTTCGCTAAATATGATCGTTCTGCCGAGATCAAATTGAAAGATGCCTTGTTCATCGTTCACCCAAAAGCGGAGAACGAAGCGCAACAAGAACTTTTCAACAAGATCGCGAAAGGAACACTGGAGACACCGTATACCTGGGAAACCGAGTTGTCTGCTTTAGGACAACAAAAGTTTGCCGATGAAAAAGAGAAACGTGCTGCATTCCGTAAAACGTGGGAAGCATTGATCGCAAGCGGAAAATTAGGCTATATGGCATTGCTGCGAAACCTGCGAAATATACTGGAAGCCGAAGTATCAGCACAGTCTATCGCACAAGTATGTACTACATTGTCCAATATCCATGCCGTTGCAAAGTCAAAGCAGTTACCATTCCGTTTTCTGGCGGCATATCGTGAAATAAAGGAAGTACAATCTGACTTTACTTCAAAGATATTGGACGCACTTGAGACAGCTGTTTCCCATAGTGTAGTAAACATACGCGGATTTAATAGCGAGACTTCGGTATTGATAGCCTGCGATGTATCCGGCTCTATGCAAAAAGCGATCTCTGCCAAAAGTAAAGTATTGTACTATGATATAGGCTTGATGTTAGCAATGTTATTGCAGTCTCGTTGTGAGCGCGTACAAACCGGTATGTTTGGCGATACCTGGAAAACTATACAGATGTCCAGAAAAAATATACTGGCTAATGTCCAGGAATTTTACAACCGCGAAGGTGAAGTTGGTTATTCAACCAACGGCTACCTGGTTATAAAAGACCTGATCGATCGCGGTAAAGCAGTCGATAAAGTAATGATGTTTACTGACTGCCAGTTGTGGAACAGCAACGGTACGGTAGATACATTTGGATCAAGTATACCATGGTTGTGGAGACAGTATAAAAAAATAGCGCCACGTGCAAAGCTATATTTATTCGACCTGGCCGGGTACGGAAGCACTCCGATCGATGTACAACAAGACGATGTATACCTGATCGCAGGCTGGTCTGATAAAATCTTCGATGTATTAGCTGCACTGGAAGACGGTGAAAGTGCGCTGGCACAAATAGAAAATATAGAACTATAAGCTGTACCTCTCCTTCATTGTGAAGGAGAGGTTTATAAAGAAATTAAAAATAAATAAGGATGTCGTAGAGGTGGGTTACTTCGCTCGACAAATGGGAGGAATCACATATCCATCAAGTATGGAAAAGTGTTCCGGGTTCGACTCCCGGCAAGCAATGCCCAATTACCCTGCTTCGTCTTTTACTCCTTATCTATTTATTGATCTTGTGAAAGATGCCGTAGAGTGGAATTACTTCGCGATTGAAAACAGATTCCATTCGGCTATAGCTCTTTCATAAAAAGGTGCCGTACATGAGAGTTACTTCGATCTTGGGAATCTAACAGTCTCTTATGGTTTATTGCCCTTTAAGATATTAAGAAAAATAACAGGTGCCGTAGAATAGCGTTACTTCGGCTTTTAACCGGGAGGTCGCAGGTTCAAGTCCTGCTCTGTTAACCTAACCTAACAGATAGCTCAGTTGGTAGAGCACCAAACACGTACGCTTTTCGCCTGTCGCCCTGTTCTTTTGCCCGCAGAACGCGCAGATATACGCAGAACATTGTTTCAATTTTATTCTGCGTTCATCTGCGTGATCCGCGGGCCAAAAATGAGATATACTATATACTATAGATAAAGATTTTTGACGTGATCGTAATGACGTGTCAAAACGTGGAAGAGGCAAAGGATCAAAGACCTGATGAGAGTTTCTGTATAACTCCATAGTGTTGCGCTGCTTTGCATCGTAAACATGCTGCTTTACCGAATGTTGTCTTCCGCCAATTTGTGGGTCGAAGGTTCAACTCCTTCTCCGTTCCTGAACGGATAGCTCAGTCTGGGTAGAGCAACAAATAAACCGGGTTCGAATCCCATCACACTTTTAATGTGAACGCTCAATTGGTAGAGCAATGGACTCAAAATCCATAACGATGAAGCTGTCCACTTCTAAAAATGGACAAAAGAAAAAGCAGCAAGAGGCAAGCCCGTTTAACTACTCTCGCAGTGGTTACACAATCTGCCGAATGCTTTGAAAATGTAAGAACGTCTAACAACGGCATTTACTTTTCTGATTGCAATAGTCGTTACACCAGGTATATATATACCCGTCAACATGACTATCTCTTCCTGAAAACTAAACGAACCGCGTTACACTTCACTTGCACTTCCGCATTGGGGAGATGGTTTGTCTTGCGCTGCTGTTCAAAAAAACTTTTAGTAACTATAATTTATATAACAATGAAAAGGGTTAGAATTAACACCGGAAAGATCGGATTGGTATTCAGAAATGGTAATTACAAGCGCGTAGTTGCCGAGGGAGTATACTGGTTATTGCCGAATGAAGATGTACTTGTATACGATATGGCCAAACCTTTTCATGCGTCAATAGAACTGAGTATACTGTTACGCGACACTGCACTGGCAGAGCGATTAACGGTAGTTGATGTAAAAGATCAGGAGATTGTGTTACACTACGAGAATGGCATTTTCAAAAGTGTATTGATTGCCGGCCGGTACGCATACTGGAAAGGATTAATTGATTATTCTTTTGTACGCGTTGATTTGAGTAAAATCGAGATCAACGAGAACATCAATAAACCTACACTTTTACGAAAAGAAGTGATGCCCTATATCCGTGTATTTGCCGTGGAGTCGTATGAAAAAGGAATTTTACTGATCGATGGTAAATTTGTAAAAATACTGGAAACTGGTGTATACTATTTCTGGAAGAACCCGACTGTTATCTCGGTTCTGAAAGCAGACTTGCGCCAATTGCAACTGGAGATTTCCGGACAGGAAATCCTGACCAAAGACAAAGCTGCTTTAAGAGTAAATTTTTACACACAGTATAGAGTAACAGATGTGGTAAAAGCGCTGATCGAAACCAAGGATTATGAGAAACAGCTTTACATCCTGGTACAATTAGCGTTGCGCGAGATCGTTGGTACACTTTCTTTGGATGAATTGCTGGAGAAAAAAGATTCCATTGCATCGTATGTCTTATCGAGTCTGAAAGATAAAGCGGATGCACTCGGTGTTGTGATCAAAGACTGTGGTGTACGTGATATTATTTTACCAGGTGAAGTAAAAGATATCATGAACCAGGTATTGATCGCCCAGAAAAAAGCGGAAGCGAACGTGATTACACGCAGAGAAGAAACGGCTTCAACCAGGAGTTTACTGAACACCGCAAAACTGATGGAAGAAAACGCTATGTTATTCAAATTGAAAGAAATGGAATACGTAGAGAAGATTGCCGACAAGATTAACAGCATTTCGTTATCAGGTGGAAACCAGGTACTCGATCAGCTGCGGAATATCTTTGTTCCCGCCAAGGGATGATATACTTTAGAGAGCGTACAGTTTGTATTCTCTCTTTAAAAAAATCAGGATATATTTTCAGTACGCAAAAAGGTTGCGTACTGATCTTTCAATTTTGTATCGTTAAACAGAACATTAATTATGAACATAACAGGAAACGATCTGATCGCGATAGGATTTAAACCCGGTAAAGCTATTGGTATTGCATTAGACATCCTCGCGAAAGATTATGCTACACTGGAGTCTGAAAAGCAACTAACACTTTTCAAGCCGGTTCTTGAAGATCCGTCTGCTTTTATAACGCACGATAAACTTTCTGCATTGGCTATTGAACTGTTAAAACCCTTGGACAATACCATTGCGCTGGCTGAATCTGGAAAGTCGTACGAGATATATGGTGCTCATGCCATCGAGCAAGGTGCATTGAACCAGATGGCTACGGCTATGCGTCTGCCTGTTACAGTAGCCGGTGCGTTGATGCCGGATGCCCACCAGGGATATGGCTTACCGATAGGCGGGGTGCTTGCTACAAAAAATGCAGTGATACCATACGGTGTTGGTGTAGATATAGGTTGCAGAATGTGTATGACTATATATAACATCGCTCCTGCTACACTGGAAGCCAAACGTGAAGACCTGAAAAAGATGTTAGTACAAAACACCATGTTTGGGACAGCAACGTTCAAGAAGCCGAAAGATCACCCGATCTTCGAGCGAAAGGAATTCAGCGAACTAAGCATTGTGCGCGAACTGAAAGACCGTGCATGGCAACAGATCGGTTCTTCCGGTGGCGGAAATCACTTTGTTGAATTTGGTATTGTTGAGATACTGAATCCGATCAATGAATTCAATTTACCGCCAGGACAATATGTAGCTTTACTATCACACTCTGGTTCGCGTGGACTTGGTGCCAACATTGCGCGTTATTATACAGATATAGCAATGGACGTGTGTAAACTGCCGCAGGAAGCAAAGCATCTGGCGTGGCTTGATCTGGACACAGAAGCCGGACAGGAATACTGGATGGCGATGAACCTTGCCGGTGATTATGCTTCTGCATGTCACCACCAGATACACGAGCGTATGGCCATTGGGTTGCGTGAGACACCTTTAGCGATGATTGAGAACCACCATAACTTTGCGTGGAAAGAGAAAGATATACTTGGAAACGAGATCATCGTTCACCGAAAGGGCGCAACACCAGCTGGTAAAGATGTGCTGGGTATTATACCCGGATCGATGGCAACACCGGGCTTTATAGTACGTGGTAAAGGTTTGGCAGCATCTATCAATTCTGCATCACATGGTGCAGGCCGACAGATGTCCCGTACAAAAGCAAAGCAAACTATTTTACCCGGACAGGTAAATAAGGTATTGAAAGAAGCTGGCGTTGAGTTGATCGGCTCCGGCTTAGATGAAGCGCCAATGGCCTATAAAAATATACACCAGGTAATGGATTCGCAGAAAGACCTGGTGGAAGTATTAGGCTCTTTCATGCCAAAGATTGTAAGAATGTGCGGTGATGAAAAATTTCAGGAAGTGGATTAGTATAATTTAAATCCGGGAGTATATCTATACTATCAAAATTAGGGATATATTTGCGTCATGAATCAGAAACAACTCCATATCGAAACACAAGCAGGCGAACATCGCGCCTGTGAATGGGGTCATATGCTTCCTTAAAATTATATTGCTATAATTATTAAGAATATACGCCCCGTCTGACAAACGGGGCTTTTTGTTTTACTATGATTTATTACGCCATGCAAATGATATTACTAATGGGTATACCGGCCAGCGGAAAAAGCAGCTTTTACAAAACGCAGTTATTTCAAAAGTATATGCGTATCAGCCTGGACTTGTATAAAACCAGATACAGAGAAAGACAGTTTTTATCGCTTGCTCTATCGCTTAACCAATGGGTTGCTATTGATAACACGAACGTGACCCGTGAAGACAGAGTAACCTATATCACTATGGCAAAGGAAAAAGGTTATTCAGTTGCAGGGTATTATTTTAATTCACAGCTGTCTCAATGCCTTGAACGGAATGCGCAGCGAAAAGGCAAAGAGTGTATTAGTATCGCTGGGATTATATCAAAGTATAAAAACCTACAACTACCTCAACTTGATGAGGGTTTCAATCAACTGCACTATGTAGTGATGGAAAATGGAAGTTTCACTATTAACGACTGGAAGAATGAAATTTGAAATGTTAGATAAAAAGATGCGTTCGTTTGAAACGAGCATGGATCAATTCGTATTGCCCGAACTATATATAGTAGCACGACTCGATGGTCGTGGTTTTACCAAACTAACAAAAGAACTTCTGGACCTCGAACGTCCTTTTGATATACGATTCAGGGATGCTATGATTCAAGCCACAAAACACTTAATGAATTGTGGTTTCAATATCCTGTACGGTTACGCACAAAGCGATGAGATTTCATTACTCTTTCAACCGGATGACAACAGCTTCGGAAGAAAAACGCGTAAGCTTACGTCTGTGCTGGCAGGTGAAGCAAGTTAATGTTTTTCGCTGGCATTAAATACCATGGCAGCATTTGATTGCCGGATTATTCCATTACCAAATGAAAAACTGGTAATCGACTACTTCCGATGGCGAGCTGAAGACGCCAATCGAAATGCTTTAAATGCATATTGTTATTGGAAGCTTCGTGATCAGGGGTTGTCGTCATCTGCTGTTACCAGTAAACTAACTGGCTTATCCATTGGCGATAAAAATGAATTACTGTATCAACAGAATATTAATTACAATGATCTTCCCTCATGGCAAAAACGAGGTACCGGTATTTATTATACAACAACCGCACGGAAGTCGTATGATGTAAACCAAAAGGCAATTGAGACCGAACGAAGAGTTTTAATATGCGACACCGAGCTTCCGCTGGATACTAAGTATAGTAACTTCCTGGAAGAAATACTTTTTAAAAGAAATAACTAAAATGAAAACTAACATTACACTATACAGACCAACGGGCGCTAACGAACTGGAGTTGATCATCGACTCTGGCATGAAACGTTATCCGCCAAGACTATTCTGGCAACCTATATTTTATCCTGTCCTGAATTTTCAGTATGCAGCAGAAATTGCTGAGCGCTGGAACATGGTGGATGAAGATTCTGATGGTGTTGGCTTTGTAACAGCATTCGAAATACCGGAGGAGTATTTCAATTTGTTTCAGGTTCAAACCGTAGGACTCGCCCATCACCAGGAGTTGTGGGTTCCTGCTACTCAACTGGAAGAGTTCAACGATGCCATTGTTAACGGTATTCGTGTTGAGAAAGCTTTTATCGGAAAGAAGTTTGCAATCAGTAACAAGATTAAAAACGTTCTTCCATAGTATAAACACTGGTATATCCGTAAGATAATTATGGATATACCGGTATTATCTTTACTAAATATGAATAATATCATTCTGCAAAAACTTAAAGAGATAGAACAAACCTATCAGGTTACTATTCTCTATGCATGTGAATCCGGCAGCAGAGCGTGGGGATTTGCATCACCGGATAGTGACTATGACGTCCGGTTCATCTACGCCCATAACAAAGATTTCTATCTTAGTATTGATGAGCAGCGTGATGTGATCGAATTACCCATAAACGAACTGCTGGACATAAATGGATGGGAGCTTCGTAAAGCACTCCGCCTCTTCCGAAAATCAAACGCGCCTATATATGAATGGCTACAGTCTCCGATTATATATCAGATGAATGATGATTTTCTAACCTCGATGCAATCGCTCTTTACTGAGTATTTTTCATCCAGGGCAATGATGCACCACTACATCAGTATGGCAAAAAGTGTATTTGAAAATGAACTATCGGAAAGTGAAGTAAGGCTAAAAAAATATTTCTATGCCTTAAGACCCATACTGGCGTGCCGGTGGATTGCCAATAGCAGAGCAGTGCCTCCTATGGAATTCAGCAAGCTTCGTATTTTAATGGATAGCAGTTTTACACTTACCATAAATGAGCTCTTAAACACGAAGTCGCAAGTCGATGAACGGTATACTATAAAACCAATTGATTCTTTGAATCGCTTTATCGAAGATCAGATTCGTTACTGTGAACAGACGGTTCCACAGCGAATTCAACCCATCGACAACTCCGATTCACTAAACCTGATTTTCAAAAAGTTTGTAAAATGACACTTCAACAATTGCATAGCGATCCATCGTTACTTCTATTGAAATGCATCAGCGGCAGCCAGTCATATGGGCTGGCTCTGCCGCACTCCGATACAGATATAAAAGGAGTCTATATTTTGCCTCAAAAAGAATTCTATGGCCTAACGTTTACCGATCAGGTTAACAATGAGACAAACGATGAAGTATACTTTGAGGTAAAAAAATTCATTGATCTTTTATTAAAGAACAATCCGAATATACTTGAGTTATTAAACACGCCTGAGGACTGCATTCTCCACAAGCACCCGGTAATGGATAAAGTAAAAGCAGAAATGTTTCTATCCCGGCTTTGCAATCACAGCTTTGCAGGCTACGCATATGCGCAGATCAAAAAAGCACGCGGATTAAACAAGAAGATACTGAACCCTATTGACCGACAACGCAAATCTATCCTGGACTTCTGTCATGTAGTCTATGGACAAGGCTCTATACCGTTACAGCGTTGGCTGGAGATTCATCAATACAATCAAAAAGACTGTGGGTTAGTTCGGATTGATCACATGCGCGATATATACGCTATATTTCACACATCACAGTTTCTGAACGGTGTATCGTTACAAGGTATATCTTCCGGAGAGGACTCAAATGATGTCTCATTAAGTTCTATACCCAAAGGCACTGCACCCTGTTCCATTTTAAGCTTTAACAAAGATGGCTACTCAGTATACTGTCGTGAGTATAAAGAGTATTGGGATTGGGTAAACAAGCGAAACGAGGAACGGTATAGTAACACCATCAGCCATGGCAAGAACTACGACTCAAAGAACATGATGCATGTTTTTCGTTTGCTTAACATGGCTGAAGAGATCGCTCGCTATAAACAGGTAAACGTGCGAAGAATGGAACGCGAATGGTTATTACGTGTACGTGCCGGAGAATTTCTATATGAAGATATGTTAACGCAGGCGGAAGAAAAAATAGCGTTGATTGACGAACTCTTTAAACACTCCGATCTTCCGGATGCTCCGGATACAAAAATAGCAGAGGAGCTTTTAGTAACAATTCGAGAGTCCTGCTATCACTAATCCACCACGAGGAACTATCATGCAACAGGCTCCTTCGCCATCAATCTCTCAATAGCAGTCGGAGCCATCATGCTTTCGTTACGGATCTTTTCCTGTAGTTTGAGGAAGCCCCCGATGAGTGCTTCGGGTCTTGGCGGGCAGCCCGGTACATATACATCTACCGGCACAATGCGATCGACACCTTTCACAACGTGATAACCATGCTGCCAATAAGGGCCTCCGCAGTTGGAGCATGAACCCATGGATATAACATAACGTGGTTCCGGCATCTGTTCGTAAAGTCGTTTGATACGGTCGGCCATTTTGAAGGTTACTGTTCCCGCTACAATCATCACATCAGCTTGTCGTGGCGAAGAACGTGGTGCCATACCAAAGCGATCCATATCGTATACCGTTGTACCGGTACTCATAAACTCGATCGCGCAGCAAGCTATACCAAACGTCATGGGAAACATGGAAGACAATCTTGCCCAGTTAAGCAAGTCATCCAGCTTTGTTACAATTACTCCTCCCTGTTCAAACCGCTGATCGAGTAGTCCCTTCATCGTATTACATTTCGCAGATTATATACTTCCGCTTTTAGATTTATACTTGATATTGATGGCGTCATACATTTCCTTCGGCACAACAGATTTTACTTCGGTCGGCTTCGGGTCCGGTTTGATCCAATCCAGGTGCCCGTTTACCCACGCATACGCAAGTCCCAACGCAAGCACCACAATAAAGATCACCATCTCCGTTAAGGTGAACCATCCCCACGCGCCATTAGTTTCACGAATCAATCCTTCGTTGGCAAAAATGGTAGACCATGGAAAAAGGAATACGATCTCTACTTCGAACAACAGGAAGATAAGCGCTACAATGTAAAAGCGAATGTTGAATTGTGTCCACGCTGCAGAGATTGGCTCCTCACCGCTTTCGTACGTTGAAAGCTTTTCTGCATTCGGTCTGTCAGGACGAACCAGCCTTGAAACGAGAAACGTAACAAGAATAAACACAATGCCTGCCACAATGTACAGAAGCACTTCTCCGAAAGACGAAAGGTATTGCTGGTTCATAGTTAACGAACCAAATATATAACAAGAAGTTTATTCTTCCTGCTTTTCATTTGGCCAACGTGTAAAGGATAGGCCGTCAGAGCTTTTCGAGATAATCGCGAATCTGCACCACCACCGCAGGCCAGGCCGTTTTTACAGCTTCGTAGTACCAGTCCCAATCAGGCCCATGCTGGTATCCCGACTGGATGATATCCAACACCGTCTTGCCTTTCTCCGGTGTTGTCATGATGAGCAACTGCATAGGACCCAGTATAGATCGCTCCGGGTTCATGTATACAAGATTATCAACTCGCAGTTGACAAGCCGGCAGGTATTCGCCAACGGTACCACTACACACAAAGCTGAGGGTTTCATTATTTGTTTGCCATACTAACGAGTAGAG
>CBIHOZ010000006.1:0-86520 GCA_966211525.1 uncultured Chitinophaga sp.
CTATTCTCCTCATGTTTTAAAGTTGAATAATCTTCGGACGTGCTGAAGATGAATTATACCGGAATGCTTCCGTATGTAAGATTTGAAAGAGCATAGAAGCAAAAATTTTACCAATAGCGTATAGCTCTGTTTCTGCTTAAAAAACGAAGAGCTGCCTCGTGTGAAGCAGCTCTTTATTTTTGTTTTGGGATATACCAAAACTCAGAATGAGATCGTTATTTGCAATACGTGTCTATTTGAAAGCGTGCCTTTGCATCGCCAAACTCAACGGCTTTTCTCCAGTCGAAGCAGGCCTTTTCTTTTTCGTTCATCTGATAGTAAAAATTACCACGCTGTTTATAGTACGATGCATTCTTTGTGTCAATGCGTATAGCTTCATCCATATCAGATATACCGGCACCGTAATCTTCCAGTTCTGATTTGCAGGTAGCACGGTTATAGAATGCTATAGCATCATTCGGGTTGATTTGAATTACTTTGTTGTAATCAAGTATAGCGCCTTCAAAATCTTCAATCGTTTCTTTTATATATCCTCTGTTGAAAAGTGCATTAGCATTTTTTGGATCAAGTTCTATAGCCTTGTTCAGCTCGATGATAGCAGCCTTTGTATTTTCCAATGCTATATGGGCACGCCCTTTATTGACAAATAATGTTACGGAGTTTTCACCGGCCTTTTGTGCGTTATCGAAATCGCTTAGTGCTTCCTGGTATTCGCCAGCTTCGAGTTGCATAAGACCGCGTCTCAGGTATGCATCTTTATCTTTTACTCCGGCTGCAATCAGTTTGTCGTAGTAGTCGCGTGCGGGCACAAAACGTTCTGTAGCGTAATAGCCATCGGCCAGTAATTTATATAGTCCGGGCTCGGGCTTCTCCGACATCTTTTCGATGACACGGAAGTCGCGTACACCTTCATCGTATTTCTTCAATGCATAGTACGCATTCGCGCGATTTTCATACGCTTTTAAATAATCGCCTTTGCGCTCAATGGCTTCGGTAAAATCAGCAATAGACGCCTGGTAATTTTCCTGTTTGAAATATGCTTTACCGCGGTTGTTAAAGAGTACAGCATCTTTCAAACCAAGTGTAACAGCTTGCGTATAGTCTTTAATTGCTTCCGGTAAATTGTTTGTGCTGAACTTGGCATCGCCTCTGTGAAAGTATGCTGTAGCCAGCTTCGGATCTTTTTCTATCGCGAGATTAAAATCACTTACTGCAGCTTCAAGATTTTTTGCATCGTAACGACAGTGGCCGCGCATGTCGTATACCACGGCACTGCTAACTCCTGACGTGATTGCTTTTTCAAGATCCGGCAATGCTCCCTTAAAATCACGCTGATAATATTTCGATGCACCGCGTTTGTAATACAGGTTTGCGTCCGTTGCATTACTCGCTATAGCTTTGTCGAAATCAGGGATAGCTTTTTCGTAGTCTTTCAATTCAAAGAATGAGTTGGCGCGCGCAGTATATAGATTTGGATCTTTGCTGCCTGCATCTATAGCTTTGGTAAGATCGGTTGATGCACCTTGATAATCTTTTAAACTATACCTGGAGAGACCAATCATAGTTAACTCGTCTGCTCCGGCTTCATTGCGTGCTACTACAATGGCGAGGTCGGTAATAACACTCGCATATTCTTTTAACTGATAGCGCGCTGCTGCACGATTCTTCAGTGCCTGCGTATAGTCTTTCTTAAGTCCTAAGGCACGATCGAAATCTGCAATAGCCGACTGTGCATTGCCTGCATTCAGTTTCGCTTTACCGCGATTGTTATAGATGATCTCGTCATTAGCGCCCGATGCTATAGCTTTATCATACGCAGCAACAGCTCCCTGAAAATTACTTTGTTTGAAACGTGCATTACCAAGCTGATAGTATATTTCTTTATTCTTGCTATCGAGCGATGCGGCTTTTTCAAGATGCGGCAATGCTTCTTTATCTTTTTGCGAAGCAAGGTAGGAGAGTGCCAGTGCTTCGTAAGTAGACAGGTCTGCTTTGCCTTTCTGCACAGTCTTCTCCAGATCAATGATGGCAGATGTATACTCTTTTTGCTGATACGAAGATTTACCACGCTTCAACGGTATATCATCTTCTTTTTCTCCAGCCATCTCGGCCGCTGTCAGCGCTTCGATGGTCCCTTTATAGTCGCCCGCATCAAAGCGCAGGTAGCCGGCATATAAAGCAACCTTGCCATCTTTTACACCTGCCTGTAATGCTTTATCGAGGTACGGTTTGGCGGCATCTTTCTTGCCCAGTATATAATTACCAACACCGAGCATTTTGAGCATGTCAGGCGTTTCTCCTTCGGTAGTTTTTGCTTTTTCAAGATCGGCTATCGCTCCGGCATAATCCTTCAGACTATATTTAGCGGTACCGCGATTTAATTGTGCCTTGGTATAGCCTGGGTTAAGTTGTATAGCTTTATCAAAATCAGCTACAGCCCCTGCCAGGTCGTTGGTGTTCATTTTTGCTTTACCTCGATTGTTAAAGAGTATAGCATCGCTGGAGCCTGCCTTTACTGCGTTATCATAATTCTTGATGGCACCGGCAAAATCACTCTTCATGAATTTTATATCACCCAGGTTCTTGAATGCTTCGGCATCATTAGCACCTAACGATACTGCTTTCTCCAGATCAGGCAGTGCTTTGTCATAATCTTTCTGTGCAAACTCAGCATTACCTTTATACAGATATACTTCTTTGGTAGTGCTGCCTGCGTTGATCGCACGACTTAATGATTCTATAGCGCCCGCATATTCCTTGCTTTTATACTGGCATGTGCCGAGTTGCGTAAATACATCTTTATCGGTAAGTCCCAACGATACAGCTGCAGATAATGCTTTAACGGCTTCGCCACAATTACCTGCTGCAGCCATGCTGAGACCGAGCATTCTGAAAACTTCTTTATCGCGTACGCCTTTCTGTACGGCTGTATCAAACGCTTCAGCTGCGCCTTTGTAATCTTGTAAAGCATATTTCGCAGCACCTATCTTTTGATAGAATTCAGCATCGGCTCTTCCGCTCGCAATTATCTTTTCGAAATCAGCAATAGCACCTTTCCAATCCTGAATCAGGTAACGGGCTTCAGCGCGATTCTCAAGCGCTTTATCATATCCTGCACGCAGCTCCAATGCTTTATCGAAATCAGCGATCGATCCTTTATAGTCTTTGAGTATAAATTTCGCTTTACCGCGATTGTTGTAAAGTATAGCATCGGCTTTGCCGGTAGCAACGGCTTTGTCATAGTTTGTTATTGCTTCGCGGTAATTCTCCATTCTGAATTTACCGTTGCCGAGGTTGACGTACGTGTCGAAGCCAGTGGCACCCATCGTGATGGCTTTCTCCAGGTCTGTAACAGCACCCTGGTAGTCATTGAGATTATAGCGTGCATTACCGCGATGTTCGAATAATTCAACGGTGTTGATACGCGCTTTTACAGCCTCATCAAAATCAGCTTTTGCTTTGTCGTATTCCTTCAGGTTGTAATAGGCAATGCCTCGCTTTACATATACTTCTTTGTTGGAGAAGTTGGAGTTGATAAGCTGCGTGAATTGTACGGAGGCATCGTTGTGATCGCCCGCCTTTAATTTTTTCAGGGCCGTTTCCCATTGTACCTGCAGCAACGAATCTGTTTTCTGCGCGAAGGAAAGGGTAATAGAAAAAAGCAATAAGGCAACTGCCAAACAGGTTCTTCTCATGGATTCAAAATATTGTCCAGAACAAATTTATTAAATCTGCTCGTGATTCATGGAATTACCTGATCAGCCATCTTTTGGATCGCTAAATGCAAAACTGCCAATAGATTACGGAAAGGCCGTTGATCAGCGTTGCCCCTAAGATTTTCTCCGGCAGGATGTATAAAAAATCAGTTTAGTCTTTCGTGATAACCAAAGACCCCGTGTGATGTCCCGCGACTGGTGATTTTTATTTTCTGACAATAAGCAGAAGATCAAGTGCATTGGTTGCATCGTCTACCACGACATAATCTTCGTGGTGAATATTGGTAACAAGCTTGTTGTCGGTTGACTGAAGTTTATTACGGTTCCAGCGGTTCAGTACTTCGTAGGGCAGTCGCAGAATGGAGGCGGGCAGTCTGTACTGAAGATTCAGTATATCAAATCGCGTAATGCGTTCCACTGACTTTTTATTCTGCTCGTAGTAGTCCATTACCTTTTCATTGCCGGTAATACCTTTCATCTCGGCATGGCTGAATATTTTTTGAGCGAGTGCTTTCAATTCCTGCGGCAGGTACTCGCGCACGTGCCACGGGTTCCGCGTAAGCGACATCTTGCGATTGGGTGTTGTGAGTAATGCAATGCCGCCCGGTTTTAACACACGGTGTATTTCTTTCAGGAACAGAAAATCATTTTCAATATGTTCGATCACCTGGAAGCTTACGATGCGATCATACGCGTTATCGGCAAGCCCGCCAAGCGGAGGGATGTTCATGCTGATAAATTTACCAGACGGGAATCGCTGCTGAAGTGTATCGATAACCGGCTTGATCTTATCGACCGCAGTAAAACTTTTAGTGAGCGGCAGCATGGTTTCAATACCGCGGCCTTCGCCACAACCTACTTCGAGCACATCTCCCTGAATGTATTCTTTTGCTACAACATACGCTTTGAATAAACGTTGATGGATAGGATTATCGGAAGCAATCTGCTCGCTGGTAATTTCGGTCGTATATACTTTAGCCATATCGGCCGCAAAGATAAGGACGATTTGCGAGGTACGAACGATTAAGATAAAATGGATTTAGCGTTGCGCTGAATTCAACTACTCTACTTCGTTCCTCGTACTTTTATATTATTTTCATCCAATGAAGCGATTAGTTTTACTGTTTGTCGTTGTGAGTTCGGTTGCCTGCGCGCAGCCACTACGTGATATCAATTATCGTTACCTGTATGATCCTGATCAGCCGATCTTACTCGATATCAAGCCCGTACGTGTCGGCAACAGCTGGGAAATATTTTATAAACTTCAGAAGCGGGACACCACTACCTCCGGACTTTCGGCCGAGTGGAGCACACGCAATACCTTGGGCGACAAAGAAGGTACTGCGATCAGTTCCGTAACCGGAAATGCGGAAGCCGGAAAAATTACATTGCCGGTGTCTGCGTCTGTGCAGGTACTGGTTGCCAAGATCATCAGCGCGTCCACCAATAAAGCGTGGTATTTCTATAAAGTGCTCGATCCTAAATATCCGGTTAACGGATGGCTTTCAGCAGCGGGTGAACCTGTGCCGGGGCAGTATATAAAAGGAGGCCATGCCTATGCCTTTCACGGACCAGGTCAACCTAAAATTGTATCATACTACCGTGATACTTTTCCGGCAGCGGTGCCTGCATTTTCGGAAGCGCTCGGTAAAGTGGCTCCGGCTTTAAAGGTTGATTCTACCTTTGCCGTGACGGGTGAAGAAGGTGTTACGTTCTCTCAGCAAGGACTATATCTTGTGCAGATTGATACTACATCCGCAGAAGGATATGCTTTCCGGGTACAAAATGATTATCCGCGCCTGACTAAACTTGAGAGTCTCGCAGACCCATTTATATATGTATGCACACGCCAGGAGTTTGATCGGCTAAAAGTTGCCCGCGGAGATAAGAAGGCGTTTGATAAAGTGATTCTGAACATTACCGGAGATGCCGAGCGCGCCAAGAAATTTATGCGCAGTTACTTCCGAAGGGTAGAGCTGGCCAACCAGTTCTTTACTTCGTACAAAGAAGGATGGAAGACCGATCGTGGTATGATCTATATAGTATTCGGGGTGCCGGATGAAGTATATAAATTCAACGAACGTGAAGTGTGGAACTATAAGAACAGCTCGTTTAAAGCATCGTTTGATTTTGTGAAATCGCCAACGCTTTTTGATCCTGAGAATTTAGTCCTCGTGCGTGAACGCAAGTTCCAGGAGACGTGGTATGAAGTGATTGACTTGTGGCGCAATGCCCGCTTTTGAAAAGCGATATATACTTATAAAACAAAAAGCCGGAAGTACTCCGGCTTTTGTTTTTATATCGGTGCTCAACGGTGAGCTATTAATTTTCTTGTTGATTATATACCGATGATCAGCTTCTGGCCAGGCTGCAGTTTGTTGTCGCCCAGGTTGTTCATGGACTTGATCTTGTCTACCGTAAGTCCTTCGAACTTGCGGGAGATGTGCCACAGCGTATCGCCAGGTTGCACGGTATATGTTTTTGAATCTGGTATAGCAGATGGTGTTGTGTTTTGCTGTTTTGCGGATGCTACCATCGTAGTAGCGCGCGGGCTTCCCTTCAGCCAGATGTTCAGGCGCTGACCAACACGGATGGTGTTGCTGCGCATGTTATTCCATTTTTTCAGGTTTGTTACACTTACACCGTGGCGCATTGCGATAGAACCGAGTACATCTCCGCTTCTCACTTTATATACGATGCGATCGCGACCATACGTGCTGCCTTCAGACTTCTTGGCTAATGTGAGTAGTTCATTGCGACCTACTTTAGAAGCTGAGTCCAGAATAGCGTAACGATTCAGTGCGAGTAATTCTTTTGATGACTTCGGAACATGCAATACATAAGGCTTGTGTGTTTCCGGAAGTGCATTGTGCTGGATGGATGGATTCAATCGCTGCAAGTCTTCGAGACAAGCATTGGTAAGATTGGCAAACGTTTCGAAGTGCAGGTATTTATTCACGTGAAGTGTATCCGACATTACCAGTTTCTCCTCACCTTCATTATAGAAGTTGTGCTCATCGAGATAGTTCATGGTATAGGTAATCGCTACGAACTGCGGAACGTAGGAGCGTGTCTCACGCGGCAGGTTCGGGTATATTTCCCAGAAGGAACGCTTGTAGCCTGATTTGCGAATAGCACGCTTCACATTACCCGGACCGGTGTTGTATGCAGCAAGTGCAAGCTCCCAGTCGTGAAACATGTTGTACAGATCGCGGAGGTAACGGCATGCAGACTCTGTTGATTTTTCAGGATCCATACGCTCGTCTATAAACCAGTCGTTGTGCAGACCGTAGTACTTGCCGGTAGCCGACATAAACTGCCACAAACCAACCGCGCGTACGCGAGATATAGCACGCGGGTTTAATCCGGATTCGATGATGGATAAATATTTCAGTTCATCCGGAAGGTTATACTTAGCAAGGTATTTTTCGAAGATCGGGAAGTAGAGATTCTTCCTGCGCATGATCATTTTGGTATACTCACGATCACGCACTGTGAAGTAATTGATGAACGCATGGATGCGGTCGTTGTACACCAGCGGTATTCTCTTGGAGATACACGCCAGGCGATCCTGGATCACAGCAGGATCATCATCGCCCGGTATATATTCCAGGTCGGTTGGTAAAGCGAAGTATACGAAGTCTACCGTATCTTCTTTATACAGCATTTCTTCTTCTGCTTCCGCTACTTCGAGAGAGTCCACCACTACAGAATCAGGTTGTTGTACAATCTGACCGTACGTTAAAGTTGAAAAAGTGATGAAGGCTGCTAAGAGAATTTGTTTTCTCATGTCAGTTCATGTTTGTTAGTGCGTTTGAAAAATGTAACAGTTTCGATTCTTCAAAATCATCTGCAATTACTTGCAGGCCGATGGGCAATCCTTGTTTATCGTTTCCACAGGGTATAGCAATGGCAGGTACGCCTGCTACATTGGCCTGTACAGAGAATAAATCTGCCAGGTACATCTCCAGTGGATTATCGGTATGCTCCCCTAACTTGAAAGCCGTTGTAGGGGTAATGGGCATCACGATGAAATCATATTCTTTAAAAATCTCTTTTGTCTTCTCGCGGATAATGCGTCTCACCTTTTGTGCTTTGGTATAATACGCATCGTAGTAACTCGCACTCAATACAAAAGTTCCCAATAAAATTCTACGTTGTACTTCTTTTCCGAATCCTTCTGACCGGCTCTTTTTATAGAGCGAGTGAAGATCTGAAACATTCGAGCTTCTATACCCATACCGAACGCCATCGTATCGCGAAAGGTTCGAGCTGGCTTCTGCTGTTGCAAGTATATAGTACGTAGGTAATACATACTCCTGCAAAGGAAAATCTATAACATCAACGGAGTGACCAGCGGCTTTAATCTGTGCAATCTTGCTTTTAATTGCATCGCGTATCTCAGGCTGCAATCCTTCCGATGAGTCGATCTCGCGTACATACGCTACTTTGTACGCTTTGCCGTTAGTGCTCGCAAGCTCTTGCGTGTAAGCAGGTACGGGTTTATGTGCTACGGTACTATCTGAGTCGTCAGCACCGGCTATAACTTCCAGTACAAGCGCTACATCTTCTACTGACTTTCCAAATATACCGATGCAATCAAATGACGAGCCATACGCTACGAGTCCGAAACGAGAGATGCGGGAGTATGTAGGCTTTAATCCTACGAGTCCGCAGAATGCAGCGGGTTGGCGCACCGAACCGCCTGTATCAGAACCAAGCGACACCTGGCACATATCTGCCTGAACTGCTACTGCCGAGCCTCCAGAAGATCCTCCGGGTACGCGTGTATTATCAGCATCGTTTAACACCGGACCAAAAGCTGAATTCTCGTTGGAAGAACCCATGGCAAATTCGTCACAGTTTTGGCGACCGATGATGATGGCATCTTCATCGATCAAACGCTGAACAGCGGTAGCATTGAATTGAGAAATGAAACCATCCAGCACACGGCTGCTGCCCTGTAGTGGATGATCTTTGTAAGCCAAAACATCTTTTATGCCGACTACAAGGCCGGCTAATTTTCCTGCTTTGCCTTCTTTAATTTTTTTGTCAACTGCAACGGCACGTTCAAGCGCTTCTGTTTCAAACACACTTAAAAATGCGTTGAGATGCGCTTTGTTCTTAATGTTGTTGAGGTGGTGCTGAACCAGCTCATAACAGCTAATAGTACCGTGCTGCAGATCGTTCTGAAGTTCGCGAAATGTAGCGTACGTTTTCAATACTATTTGCCTTCTTCAATTTTGCTAGTAGTACCAGCGTCCTCAACTTCCTTCTTCACATCCTTTACAGCGTCTTTGAATTCTTTCACGCCTTTTCCAAGACCTTTCATGAATTCAGGGATTTTCTTGGCTCCGAAGAACACGAGAACGAAAAGACCAATGAGAAGAATTTCCTGGAAACCAACCCCACTGAGAAACAATAATGTAGCGTTCATGGCTTTATGATTTAATCGAATTACAAAAGTAGGGCAAAAAACGGTACGATCAAACGCATACGGGGGGCGGTAAAAAGCGTATAGGCCCCGTGTGTTGAATGACACGGGTATATGATGGTTGATGGCTGGCTTTCCGGATGGTTTCCAATGATTTTAAGCCTGAACACTACATGGCAACTGCAGAAAGTCTAACCACTGCCAAGGCACATCAAAAAATCATTCCATAGGCTGAAAAAGCCGCTTTTTTAAATTTTTGCAATGATATGATGCGCATGCAATACACGCTTCTGCCGAAGCCTGAAAGTGATGGGTAAATATGTTGGTTGTAAGAAAATATAGCTGTGCAGAATATTTCAATTACATATTCTTGAGCCATGTCTGCGGATCGAGTGCCGTGGTGTTTTTAAAGATCTGGAAACGAAGCTCCGACACACCTTCAGCATTTGAAAATACTTTTCCGATCTCCTGGTTCGTGCTAACCTTCTGACCTGATCGTACAAAGACTTCTTTCAGTCCTGCATATACCGTGAGGTAGTCACCATGTTTGATAATTACTGTGTTACCCATCGTTTGGATAAAGGCTATGCGACTTACTTCGCCTTCGAAGATGCACTTTACTTTTTCGTCTTCTTTGGTTTGTATGTTAACACCGTTGTTGTTGATGATGATCCCTTTTAATACCGGGTGATTTTGTCTGCCGAATTTCTGAGACACGAAACCGGATGACACCGGCCACGGAAATTTATTTTTGTTCTGCTCGAACGATGATGACAGCGCGACTACCGCCTCGGTTGTTTTCTTCGAAGAACGAGCAGCGCGCTCCGCTTCTTCGCGAATGATATCTTCAATAAGTTTATCAAGTTCGGCTACAGCTTTTTTGGTAGCAGCTAAATCTTTCTTCAGCTTTTTCTCTTCTTTCTCGAGCGATCGTACAATAGAGTTCTGCTTCTTACGAAGGTTATCAAGACTTTCATTTTCTTTCTCTTCTTCGGTAAGCAGTTTGTTCTTTTCGGTTCTTCGTACTTCGATCTCGCGCACCTGTCCACCGAGTGCTTCAGCTACTTTTAAAATCTGATCGGCCTGAAGCTTTCGCGTTTCGGAGTATTGCTCCATATACCGCAGGCGCATGATGAGCTGATCGAACGACTCTGCCGAGAATAAAAATGTTAATCGCGTAGTACTGTTGTTTGCTTTCTGGGCAGCAAAGAGCATGGCTGCATATTCTTTTTTTAGTCTGCGCAAGTCTTCTTCCAACGCACGAATGATATCGTTGTTCTCGCCAATCTCTGAATCGAGAACACTCATTTCACCTTTAATAGAATGGATAAGCTGCTCTTGCTGCTTGATGCGTTCCTTCACAGCATTGAGTTCGCCTATCGAGTTTGTTTTTTTGGTAGAGGTTTCTGAAAGAATTTTTTCAGTCTCCTTTATCTTTTCGAGGTTCTGTTGTTTTTCTTTCTGAAGCTGACTTTTATTTTTCTGAGCTACGGCTTGAAAACAACATAGAGTGAGAATACCGATTGCTGCAAGTTTACCTGCGCTCATAACGTTTCGGAATGTTGAACGGGAACTTGAGCTCTTTATCACCTACTTCTGCTTTGTTATACTCAAAGATAATAGTTGTATTCAGCAGACCACTTAAAGCTTTATAAAACAGGTTGATTGTTCCGTTATAAGGAAATACTTTGTCGCCCACCGGCTGAAAGTTCGAATAATTCATCACGAGCGAATTGCTGGTGTTCTCTTCTTTCATTTCAACCTTTTCTATTTTCATGCTCGCAGCATTCACAAAATTGGTAACGCTTACTGTGCCTGATTGTTGCTTGAGTATAAATACCGATGACTCCTGCACGATGCTATCGTCATCTTTACGTTCCTGGATCAGATTGCCGAGCAAAGCATTCTGAATTACATTATAGTTGATCGGGAAATTATAGCGCTTGGTAAGTTCGCTATATTCAAATACATAGTATTCTTTATCAACGTTGCTTACAATAGTAATAGAGTCTTTGTTGATGAGCGCTTTACCGCCCTGCACACCAATCACCGAAAAGGTCATCCAGATAACACTGTCTTTGCGCACGCGGATGTTCGCTTTTACTTCGCGTTCTTTTTTCGAATCGCGCAATATCATGCGGGCTTTCCCCTGAAAATATTCAAAGTCAATTTCTTCTATAGCCAGCGTTGGCCGTGGAGGTGTAATTGTAGTTGTGGTGGTGGTAATTTTTTTGCTGCACGACATCGTTACGATGCACAAACCGATCAGCAAAAACATTATAGGTCTATTCATAGATCTTCCGGTTCGCAATTTTCTTGTTTAAGATTTCACTGTTGGCATTCATGCCGCGGGCTTTCTCCCATTGCTGCACAGCTCCATTCACATCGCCCAGCTTGAAAAGAATATCGCCATAATGCTCGAAGTGAGTTGCTGTTGCTTTACCTGTACTGATGGCCCGCTCCATCACCTTGCGCGCGTCTTTATACTTTTCACGCACGTACAATACCCATGCGTAGGTATCAAGAAACGTTGGATTGTCAGGATTATTTTTAATAAGCAGGGCAGACATTTTCTCTGCCTTCTCCAGGTTGGTTTTACGCAACGCCAGGTAATAGCTATAGTTGTTCAGCACGGTGCTGTTGTCAGGATTGAACGCAAGGGCTTCATCGTATGCCTTATCTGATTTGTCGTAATCTTTGTTGGCATTGTACGCATCGCCCAGCATACTGTTTATTTCACTTACGAAAGTTGGATTAGACGATGACAAACGTTTGGCCTGATCCAGTGATACAATGGCTTCTGCATAATTACGTTTACGCAAATGTGCGTAGCCATTGAAGTAGTGTAGCATGCCCTGGTTCGGGAAAGACTCGAGGGCCTCTTCAGCATGACTGATAGCTTTGTCCCATTGACTGTTTTGTGTTTCAAGGTATAGCAGGTTCTTCCATACTTCGAAATTTACTTCACCAAGTTCTACAGCCTTCTCGTATTCCTGCTGCGCTTCACGGTTCTTGCCGGTAGATAAATATAGGTCTCCGCCCACAATGTGTACCCGCGGATCGTTACCGTGATTCTTCTCAAGTTTCTGAAATAAAGAGACTACAAAATCTTCAAGACCTGGTTCTATATTATTTTTTGCTTTGCGCTGGGCAAGTTCAGTGTTATAGGTTCCCATCATAATGAGTTTACTGCTAAGCTCTACCGATGGATCATCAAACAAACTCAGTAATATAGGGCGGCTTTTTTCTTCCTGTTGTGTTTCTCGGTATAAACCTGCCAGCAGCATTCTTGCATTGCCGGCTTCCGGATTTTGCTGTATAAATTTTTCGAGGTAGCGGATCGCTTCGGTACGAAAACCATTTTGTGAAAGCACTTCGGCAAATCCCATGATATACCTTTCTTCATCCGGAAAAGCGTTGATCAGTTTTTCTCCTTCGGCAATGGCTTCTTTCGTTTTTCCCTGCTCCAGGTATAGACGTTGCTTTTGTATAGACGAAATATCATTTATACCCAACGCACTTTCCGCGCGGTTATAGGCCTTTATAGCTTCATCAGGTTTGCCGGCATATTGATATACCGCAGCGAGTTCATATAAATATTCTTCGGTGCCCTTTACTTCGCGTATCAGGGCCTCGTATGTCTCCGCGGCTTTATCGAATTTTGTAAGACTGTTATAGATGTTGGCCGCCAGCAAATAAAAGTATTTGTTTTGTCGCTCCAGCTTCAATGCATTCTCAATACTTAGTGAAGCTTTGAAGAGATCTTCCTGCCGGTTGCTGCGCGCAAGTACTTCAGCAATTTTATAGTGTACCGTTGCATTTTCAGGTGTGATCTCCAGCGCGCGCTGGTAATAGAGAAGTGCCTTGGCGTAGTCTTCCAGAATAAAAAACTTTTCGCCTTCGGTAAAGTAAAACTCGGCTTCGCGCTGTTTAATGCTCGAAGCCTGAGGTTCATCCTGCGTTTTCTTTTTTCGCTGGCTGTGTCCTGTTACAGGTACTAGCAGTATCAATAACAGGACGGTATAAAGGACAATATTGATTTTCTTCGAAGTCACGCTATAGAATTGAAGTCACCCACACTTAAATCAAGCGATGAGCCTTCAAAAATAGCGAAATTCCCCAACATGCTGTTATCAAGTATAGCGCGCGTAACCGTTGCTTCTCGCTGGATGATGGAACTGGTGATCCGGCTGTCGGTAATGCGCGTTTTTTCTCCTACGGATACGTGCGGACCTACAACCGAATTTTCGATAACTGCTCCGGCTCCGATATAACAGGGAGGGATAATGACAGAGTTTACAATTTGCGCCTGATCGGATATCAGCTTCTGATCTTTAATGAATTCCAGGTAGCGGCCATTGGTCTGTACCGTTACATTTTTATTTCCACAGTCCAGCCACTCTGTTACCTGGCCTGTCATCAGCTTGGCGCCTTTTTTCTGAAGACCCTGCAACGCGGATGTAAATTGATACTCTCCTTTTTCTTTGATGTCGTTATCAATCAGGTGTTGCATTTCTTTGGCAAGTGCAGCGCCATCTTTAAAGAAGTAGATACCAATGATGGCGAGATCGGAAACAAACGAACTTGGTTTTTCAACAAGGTCAATGATCTCTTTATTCTCATTCAGTTTTACTACACCGAATTGTGAAGGATCTTCTACACGTTGTACCCAGATGATTCCGTCTTTGGAAGTATCAAGTTTAAATTCTGCTTTGAATAAAGTATCAGCAAATGCTACGATGATCTTGCCGGTAAAAAGTTCTTTTGCAAAGAGTAAAGCGTGTGATATACCGAGTGCAGTTTCCTGGTAGTAGATCTTGCCGACTGCACCAACTTCTTTTGCAATTTCTTTGAGACTTTCTTCAACCTCTTTACCAAAACTTGGGTGGATGATAAAGCCGATGTTGTCTATTTTTTCAGGACAAACCTTCGCGATGTCTTCAACAAGTCTGTGCACAATCGGTTTACCTGCTATAGGAAGTAAAGGTTTAGGAACGGTTAACGTATGAGGGCGTAGACGTTTACCCAGTCCGGCCATCGGTATAATAATATTCATAACAATTTATTGGGTTAAAAACTTATCAGCGAGAAAGTTCGGCAGATAATACTGTGGCAAAATAATCAAAAATCAACGTAAGGCTTGTCTGAATGATTTTCTTTCGAGTAAAAAAACTATTACCAAATACACACCGATAACGAGTGCATGAAAACCGGTAGCGATCCATTGATTTTCTATAGTTATTGATCTGACGATATAGACTATCGCGATCGTAGTAAAAATGTATGCCAGCCCCGCGGTGATTCTATAAGGTATAGGATAGAATTTTTGTCCGAGCACATAACACACTGCTGTCATCGAGAAGTAACAGATAACGGTAGCCCAGCTACTGCCAACATACCCGGCTATAGGAATAAGTATATAATTAGCGGCAATGGTAATGAGAGCACCACCGATAGTTATCATCGTTCCATAATGCGTCTTATCTGTTAACTTGAACCAGGCTGATAAGTTATAGTATACTCCCAAAAATAAATATCCCAGTAACAATATAGGTACGATATCGAGTCCTTCCCAGTAAGCAGGACGCTTCAGAAAATATTTGAGAATATCAAGGTTCACACTTACACTCAGAAACAACACGCAGCATACTATAATGAAATAGTGATTAACACGCGCGAAGAGTTGTGGTGAATTTTTATCTGACGCATTTGAGAAAAAGAAAGGCTCTGCTGCATATCGAAATGCCTGTATAGCGAGGTTCATCAGAATAGCAAACTTATAACAGGCACCAAATATCCCGAGCGCATACTCAGAACTTTGTCCGGGATAGAAATTTTTCGGAAGCCACCACTCGAGTGTAACACGCGAAAACATTTCGTTCGTCATACCGGCCAATCCCATTAACATGATAGGGTAGGAGTATTGAGACATGGTTTGGAACATGGTTCGATCGTATGCCGGTCGCCATTGCAATAATGTGCGCGAAAAGAATACGATGTAGAAAGCATTCGCGATAAGATTGGCCAGTACTACAAAACCAACCCCGCGGGCCGGATCGAACGCTATATATAGGAAGTATATATTAAGGCCAACAAGAATGGCAATGTTAATGAGCTTGCCTGTAACAAACTTAACAGCATTTCGCTGAAGTCGCAGACGGGCAAACGGAATAGCTACAATCGCATCAATAAATAATATAAGCGCAAGCCATGTTACGAAATTTCCTTTACCTGGTATATCTAATACTTCGGCAATAGGGTTGGCAAAGAGTATAAAGATGAGTGAAAGGCCGGCACTGATGGCGATAATAATGGTTTGAGCGATGTTGAAGATTTTCTTCTCATCAGCTCCCTCTTTGTTCGCGAAACGGAAATACGCGGTTTCCATTCCGAACATAAAAATAACATTGATAACAGCAGAGTATGCGAAGAGCTTGGTGATGACTCCGTAATCTTCAGGAGCAAACACACCGGTATGGAGACGAACTAATAGAAAGTTAAGAAACCGAGGTACAATGCTGCCGAGTCCGTACAATACAGTGTCGCCTGCTAAACGTTTTATTTTACTCATGTTGTTTCGTTACCTGTTACGGGTATCCGTCATATTTATATTGCCATCGTACCTGGCGGATTTCCTATAACGATCAGCGTCCTGTAAAGTTTGCTTTTCTTTTCTCAATGAAGGCAGTAGTGCCTTCTTTAAAATCTTCTGTGGTTGTGCATGCAGCAAAAAGTTCTGCTTCGGATGTATACCCCGCGTTTTCAAAACTATATCCTGCATTTACACTCCTGATGGCATTGGCTATGGCGACCGGACCTTTGCTTGCAATGCGCGTCATGATCTTAAACGCCAGATCCATAAGCTCTTCGCGTGTAGCCACTACGTGGTTTACCAGTCCGATTGCTTTGGCTTCCTGGGCGGTGATCATGTCGCCTGTCAGAATGAGTTCCAACGCTTTACCTCTGCCCACAAGTTGCGGTAGCCGTTGGGTGCCTCCATATCCCGGTATTAGTCCCAGGTTGACTTCCGGTTGTCCAAATTTGGAATTTTCTACGGCCAAACGGAAGTGGCATGCCATCGCTAATTCACATCCTCCACCCAGGGCGAAACCGTTTACTGCCGCGATCACTGGTTTATGGAAATCTTCAATAGACTTGAATAATTGTTGGCCTTTTCGCGATAATTCAAGCGCTTCTTTTGAATTTAACGAAGAAAGTTGCTTTATATCTGCTCCCGCAACAAATGCCTTATCCCCCTCTCCGGTAATAATAATTCCTCGTATGCTACCGTCATGGTCGGCTTCTTGTATTACCCCAGACAACGCATCCAGTACATCGGCATTCAGGGCGTTCATTGCATCAGGTCGAGAAATGGTTACGACCAGAATTCCAGAGGTACTTTGAGTTTTAATGGGTGTCATAAATGATATAATAAGTTGACTGCAACTTATCGAGCTTTTATAAAGACGCAAAGTTTTTTTTATGAATAAGAGATGGGGATTGTTTTTGCTTCTGTTCGTTACGCATACACTCTATGCGGCAACTTACAACACCACAACAACAGGTGGTAACTGGGCAGCAACGGGTACGTGGGTAGGTGGATCAGTTCCGGCTAACTGGGCATCGCACACGGTCAACATCAATGGTAATGTATCGCTTACAAGTTCAACAACTTCAATCAACGGGTTTTCATCAATCTCATTGGCGGGCGGTAAATCATTTACCAGCGGTACATCATCAACATCCAATAGCCTTACGCTTACACAGAATATATTTAACTCCGCGGGTACTATTGTTATCTACGGTGATCTTACTTTAAATGACACGGACTTGAATCTTACCGCAGGTAGTCTGGTAGTTACAGGATCATTGAACATCAACTATAGCAGTACAGTGACCATTCAGCCAGGTGTAAATGTTACCGTTGGTACGCTCAATATTAGCAACAACAGCGATGCTATATTAAATAACAGTGGCACCATAACCGTATCGCAGGATGTATCGCAGGGTGGTGTACTCAATAATTTAAGTACCGGCACCATGACTGTTAACGGAAATTTCAGCTCGACCGGCTCAGGCTCGTCCGTAACAACCAACAGTGGAAGATTAAACGTGAAAGGTGCCATGGATTTTCCATCGTCAGGCAAACTATATGTTAATCCGGGTGGACAAACTTATGTTGATGGCAGTGTTACCATCAAGAGTAACGAAAACCTTGTTATCGGTACCAATGTAAATCCTCCGGCCTATGCAGATATGGTTATCAGACAAGATTTAATATCACAGTCCAGCGGTGATGTGACTTTAAACCGCAATGCGCGCATGGCGGTATTTGGTAATGTTTCGGCCAACGGTGGTGGTGTTTTGTTCACCATAAATGATGGCGGGCAGGTATATATTAATGGTAATATAAATTTCAACGGAGGCGGAAGTAAAATCGATAATAATAACGATGGTGTGCCATACGGATTTTATGGCGATGGCGGAGTGACACTTAATGGTGGAGGTTCAACGGTAGAAGGTCAGGCTAAACAAAGTGTAGCCATCATGAAAGCTGAAGATAAACCTTTCTACGACTGGGTAGCTGCTATAGCAGGAAGCCCGTTAACACCGCTGCCGGTAACGTTGCTATACTTTAAGATACAGGATGTATCAACCAGTGGTATAGATCTGCGGTGGGCAACGGCAACGGAAAAGAACTTCGAGTACTTTCAAATTGAGCGTGCCGGAAGCGATCTGAACTTCGAGGCCATCGGAGAAGTGAACAGTGCAGGTGGAATGAACGTAACGACATCCTATACATACCTGGACAACACTCCATTGAAGGATAAAAATTACTATCGATTAAAGATTGTAGACCTGGATGGATCGTATGAATACAGCGGAGTAATTGTAGCTGAAAGTATACATGGAACGCGCGCAGATATAAATGTTTATCCGACTATCATTGATGATTCCTTTACCGTTGAACTTAATGGCGAGTTTGCTATACCGGTAAAGATGACATTGGTAGATGCTGCCGGCAACACTATATATCAGGCCAATCTTGAAACAGCAACATCCACCGTGGATGTACCCGCTAATATGAAAACCGGAACATACCTGGTGAGGCTTTTTACTTCCGAAGGGCAGAAGGCTGTGCGGGTTTTAAAACGATAAGCAAGTCCCTCTCAACATAAGAGAGAGAATCTAAAAGGTTCTCTTTTTTTATTTCCCTGCTCATGCTTCAACCGGTTGATGACTGTTTTAAATCAAAATGCTCTACATACTTGTTGAACTTTTTACCTCCAATGGTGCTACACGCGACTTTATTTCGATTTTATGAGTAATAACTTCCCCTATTTTCAGGTATTTAGGTAAATTGCTGTTCTAACATCTTTGTATGAAGGTACCTGCAGCAAAATTGGCTTGCTTTATACTTGTAACATTCTGGCTTTTATCAGCGGGTGCTTCTTCGGCTCAGTGTACTATTGTTTCAACGGATGGTTACTCGGTTACTCTATCCGTGTCGCCTGTTGCTGTCGTGGTGAGTTCAACGGATTGTCCATGGGGTTACAATTATAACGTTACGCTAAACTATGCCATTACGTTTTCAGGTTCTAATATACCCGGCAGCTTATATACCCTGCAGGGAACGGTTCGTTGCAACACATCGTCATCAACAACGACCGATATGTTCTTCGACTTACCGAACAATGGTGGCACAGGTTCGATAACAACAGGCGTAAATCCTTTTGTGAATGTTACGGGAAGTATAGCCTATAACTACGTGGGTATACCAAGCTGTACGGCTGCAACACCTGCATCGCTGAATTGCTTGTCCAACAACCTCGCTATCCAAATCAATGGTCCGGGTATACCGGATCAAATCGTAAGCTGTACACAGACATCGCTTCCGGTAAAATTGATTGCATTCAATGGAAAGGAAACTGCTACGGGTATACAATTAAACTGGACAACAGCAACGGAAGAAAACTTTGATTATTTTGAAATCGAGCGTGCCGATGAAACGCTTACCTTTAAGACAATCGCCACGCCTATAGCAGGTAAAGGTGATGTTAATGTTTCTGCCTCCTATATCTATACCGACTATACGCCTGTGCATGGAAAAAATTATTACCGGTTGAAAAGTATAGATCAGGATGGTACTTCTGAATATTCAGACGTTATCATGGTATACACCGGTGGAAGTCACAACTCCATTAAATTATACCCGAACCCGAACGAGAAAATATTTACGCTTGAACTGCAGGACGATATGGGCCTGCCGGTAAATCTTTCACTCGTTGACAGGCTTGGCAGAGAGCTACACCACGAAGTTATTGTTGCGAACACTACGCAAATACAATTGCCGGCCAGTGTCGAAACGGGTATATATTTCGTAAAGCTCTCGTCTGCCCGCAAGCAAGCAGTGCTGCCAGTTGTGGTAAAGTAACGAAGCGGTAATTATAGTAAGGCCGGCAGGTTTGTAATAATGTCCTTCGTCATCCTTGCTAAATCGAAATCAGGTTCCCACCCCCAGTCTATACGCGCAGCTGAATCATTGATGGAACGCGGCCAGGAATCTGCAATAGCCTGACGAAAATCCGGATTATAGCTGATCTCAAATTCAGGTATATGTTTCTTGATTTCGGCAGCGATCTCTGACGGACAGAAACTCATGGCCGATATATTATAGCTCGCACGCTCATTGATTTTTTCTGCCGGAGCTTCCATCAGATCGAGTGTAGCTTTTACGGCATCGTCCATATACATCATCGGCAGATATGTATCCGGCTTCAGAAAGCATTCATATTTTTTATCGGTTAATGCTTTGAAGAATATATCAACAGCATAATCGGTAGTGCCGCCACCGGGTTTAGTTTTATAGCCGATCAATCCCGGGTAACGCAGACTTCGTACATCAAGTCCGCGATTTTTATAGTACCACTCGCACCAACGTTCACCTGCCTGTTTGCTGATACCATAGATGGTGGTTGGGTCCATGATGGTATCCTGTGGAGTTTTTATCTTCGGAGTTGTTGGTCCGAACGAAGCGATGGAACTGGGCCAGTAAACTTTTTCTATTTTATATTCTATAGCCGCATCTAATACCTGGATAAGACTATTCATGTTGAGGTTCCAGGCGAGCTTCGGATTTTTTTCTCCGGTGGCTGAGAGTACAGCAGCGAGATGGTAAATCTGAGTGAATTTATTTTTACGGATAAACTCATTGAACTCTTTCTCTTTCAGCACATCCAGTATCTCGAATTTACCAGTGGCCAGTGTGCCCTGAGCTTCCTTAATATCAGTAGCAATTACATTCTCTTTACCGTGCAGGTTCCAAAGTCCTTGCGTTAGTTCAGAGCCTAATTGTCCACCAGCCCCAATAACAAGAATTTGCTGTTTACTCATTGTTTAAAAATCAATAGATATAGTAGTGATGCGTTAATTATACACTTCTTGCCATCTCGGTATTGGTGAGCTGTTGTTAAAAAGCCACCCGGAGTTTTGGTGAAAAGCGCGGGCGAAATTACCAAAATTTAGCAATCGCCTATCTTCCGTTAGGAATGGTTTTACATTAACTTAATTAACTTAGCACCGTGAACTTTGAAGCATATCTATCTTCGAAAAAAATTGATTCGGCTGCTTTCAAAAAAGCAGAGCCCGTGCTTTGGGATGCGTGGAGAAAAGAATTCGAACAGGTTCATCCAAACAGCTTTACAGCACAGAAACTTTACCTGATCAATCCGATCCGGAGAAAATATCATCAGGCTATAGAAGCATTGCCGGAAGTTCTCAAGTCGGTGGAAACAAAATTACCGGTAGCACCACCGGTTAAGACAACAGAAGCTCCTGCACAAGGCACGGACACGGAGCAAGCTAAACCAAAGCCTGTTGTAGCGCGACCGAT
The DNA here is from genome assembly GCA_966211525.1 of uncultured Chitinophaga sp. Lineage (GTDB taxonomy): Bacteria > Bacteroidota > Bacteroidia > Cytophagales > Cyclobacteriaceae > Ohtaekwangia. Next base: position 21,044 of record CBIHOZ010000006.1, read on the forward strand.
GATGAAGCCTAAACTTCCTGCATCACCGCCATCAACCTCTGGTGAGCCGGCTCTTGCTGAAACACCACAGGCACCTTCATCCACAGCAGCAACATCGCCTGCTAAACCTGCAGCAGCAAAACCGGTAATACCAAAGCCGGTAATAAAACCGAAGCCAGTTGTAACGGAGGGTATAAATAACGAGAGCACTTCAAGTGCCGATGCTATAGCGCCAACAACAGAATCAAAAACAGAACAAGCTCCGGTTAGTAAACCGATGGCTAAACCTGTTATACCACGGCCGGTAATAAAACCCAAGCCGGTAGCAGAGCAGGGTATAATTGATGAGAACACTGCCACGGCAAGTACTCCTATAGCACCAACAACAGAATCGAAAACCGAACAAGCTCCGGTGAGCAAGCCGATGGCTAAACCTGTTATACCGCGGCCGGTGATAAAACCAAAAATGCCTGCACCGGAAATTGAAAAACAACCGGAGCAAACAACGGCCCCCCTACACGACAACACACCCGCTGACACTACACCCGCACAACCAAGTGAGACACCACCTGCCAAAGCAGCCAAGCCTGCTATACCCAGGCCGGTTATTAAACCCCCAAAACCCAAAACGGATTAAGCATGTACAAAAAAATTCAACCTGTTTTAGAAAAGGAGTTACAGAACATTCGTGAAGCAGGACTTTTTAAAAGAGAGCGGATTATTACCACACCACAAGGTGCCGATATCAAGACAAGTGATAACAAGGAAGTAATAAATTTTTGTGCGAATAATTACCTCGGACTTTCTTCACACCCCCGGGTAATTGAAGCTGCCAAGCGCGCTATTGATACGCACGGCTTCGGCATGTCGTCTGTGCGATTTATTTGTGGTACGCAGGATATACACAAAGAACTTGAACAGAAGATATCTCAATTTCTGGGCACTGAAGATACTATACTATATGCAGCCGCTTTTGATGCGAACGGTGGTGTGTTCGAGCCCTTGTTTGGTGCTGAAGATGCGATCGTGTCTGATGAACTAAACCATGCTTCGATCATCGATGGTGTGCGTCTCTGCAAGTCGATGCGCTATCGCTATAAGCATAACGACATGGCTGACCTGGATAAGCAACTGCAGGACGCTAAAGCTGCCGGAGCAAAACAAATTGTTATCGTAACGGATGGCGCGTTCTCGATGGATGGGACAATTGCGCAGCTCGACAAGATCTGCGATCTCGCTGATAAATATGAAGCACTAGTGATGACAGATGAATGTCACTCGTCTGGTTTTATAGGCAAGACCGGAAGAGGTGTTCCCGAATACCGTGGCGTTACTGGTCGTGTTGATATCATCACCGGTACACTAGGCAAAGCGTTGGGTGGCGCTTCCGGAGGTTTTACTTCGGGCAGAAAAGAAATTATAGAGATGTTACGCCAGCGTTCGCGCCCGTATCTTTTCTCCAATACTCTGGCACCTTCTATTGTTGGTGCATCCATTGAAGTGTTCAACATGCTTTCGGAAACAACATCGTTACGCGATAAGCTGGAGCAGAATACAAAATACTTCCGTGCTGAAATGACCAAAGCAGGTTTTGATATAAAGCCCGGTGAACATCCTATTGTTCCCATCATGCTATATGAAGCTCCGCTGGCGCAGCAGTTTGCAGATCGCTTGTTGGAGAAAGGTATATATGTGATCGGATTCTTCTACCCGGTGGTAGCAAAAGGACAGGCACGTATTCGTGTTCAGATTTCCGCCGGCCACGACAAGCATCATTTGGATAAAGCTATACAGGCATTTACGGAAGTTGGGAAAGAGCTTGGCGTACTGAAATAAATAGCTGCGAGTTTTGAGCTGCGAGAAAAAGCGGCTGCTGGCTACAAGCCTCTGGCCACAGGAAAAAAGATATAGTATAAATGCACGAGATGTATAGGCAGCAAGCTTCTGGCTACAGGCTGAAGCTTGGTATAGTACCATTCTGGCTTCTTACTCCTTACTCCTGTATTCTGAAACTACTCGCAGCTCATAGCTAAAAGCTCGTGGCTTTTATTTTATGCCGAATTCTTTTTTGCGCTTCTCTACGATCTCGCCCATCTTGGAAGTGTCTTTACTGAGGAGACCAAACGCAGGATCTATATTTTGAGACGGGAAGAAGTATATACTTCCTTTTTTGCCTTTCACTTTCAACTTATACAGGTTAAGATACGGAACGATCTTGAGCGATTTAACTTCGGGCCACTCGAAGCGTACGTTACGATGACCTTCCAGTATCACAATTTTATTTTTGCCAACCGCTACACGTCTGATGCGATCTGTGATGAACGAAAAAATAAAAAGAGAAATCAGCCCGATCGTAAAGAAGATCAACGCCACGAAGAAGCTCTTCGCGTTGAACTCATAATTAATTACAATTATTCCGCCTACAATCCATTGGATGAGGGCGAGCGCCAGGAAGAAATACTTGGCCAGGTAAAATTTAACGGGACTAGCTTCTACCATCGTTTTCCTTTATTTAATCAACATCACGTTCAAAATTACGAGAGAATTTAAGTAAAAGTTTCTTAACAAGAAACTTTCCTTTCAGATATACTTTCTACGGGTCGATCACCACAGGAAAGTCCTGACCTCTGCTAAAGGTATACGGATACTGCGGTTTACCTTTTAGCTGGCGCGTCATCTCGGGTACCTGGTCGTCAATGTATGACTTCAATTCATAGATGGTAACCTTGCCATCTTTCGGTGCACCATCAGCATCGCCTTGCAGTGCTTTGAGCAGCACGTATGTGAAAAGTCCGTGCCCGAGCTGCGTGAACTCTGTAGCAAATTGCTCGCTGCCTGCAGAAGCCATCACATGTATACCCGCGCTTCGCGAGAGCTGTGCAATAGCTTTCTCTTCGCTTGCGCCACGTGTAGCCAACAACTCTACTGATCCTCCTGATTGACACGCATCCATCACAATAAGTTGCTTCAGTGCTTTGATATGTTTCAGTTTCTCCTGCAACACACTTGCCTCGATTGCTTCTCTCTGTAATGAAGACTGATCGTACAGGCGAAGATTCTCCGTTGGTATAAAATAGAATTTGTCATCTACCATGCTGCCATGGCCCGCATAGTAAAAGATAAACACATCTTCCGGGTGAATATTGTTGCTGAGCTCATCAAGTTTACGGAGTATCTGTTCGCGCGTAGCATTGTTGTCGTAAAGAGAATGCAGCTCGATATTCTTGAAGAGCTGTGCACTTTTCTCATCCAGCGTTTTACTGAACGACTCGGCATCGGGCTTGGCGTAGTTCAGATTCAGCTTGCTGTTTCTATATTGATTTATACCCACCGCCAAAATATAGCACGTACTACTCTTGGAAGGATGTTCGGAAAAAATTTCAGCAGTATGTTGATCCGACTCTACATTGTCTTTGTTACTCGCTACAGCGGAGAATGTATTGGTGCCTCCTACCAATTCGATAACTTGTTTATAGGTAGTTGATTGTCCTTTTGAGGAAGGTAGCTTGAGGTCCTCGCGATTGATCACGATGCTTTTCCCATTGTGAAGCAGTCGTAACTTCTCAACACCGGCACCATTGTCGGTTATCCGGACAAAGAGTTCTGCTTTACCTTGTCCGGTTGGCAGCACCGCTACTTTTACGGTAGGAGGAGGCGAGCTGTTTAATTTTCCCTGCACGCCCTTCTTCTCTTCGCCACCACGGTTCTGGAAAATTTTAGGCAACAGGTCAGGCCTATAGAAGTCATGGAAGAACTGATCTACCGAATAACTTCTCAGTCCGTTTACAAAGTGTATATACTTTCTGGCTTCATCCGTTCCGTTAAAATAACCGTCCGGATTTTTTACCATCCAGTCTTTTTCGCCGAGGTGAATATGTTCAAAGAATTCTTTGCCGGTGCTCAGGTCCCAAAACTTTGTTACGCCATCTACACTGTGACTGATGAGCATTTTGTTGTCCGGACTAAACAGTAATGCAGTAACTTCGGCCTTGTGTCCATCGAAGGTGCGAACGATTTGTGAGGATGCTATATCCCAAACACGAATCACGCGATCGGCTCCGGCAGAGTATATCTGTTTGCCGTCTGTGCTATAGATAGCAGTGTGTATAGCACCGCGGTGACCTTTCAGCTTTTTAGTCATCAGTCCTGTACCGATATCCCATAGGCGAATGCTGCCATCCCAGCTGGCGCTCATTAATGTTTTCTGATCGTTACTTAACCGGATCGAAGAGATTACATCCGTATGTCCAACAAAATTTCTGACTTCTTTGCGCGTGTCAATCTCCCACATCTGCAAGGTGTTGTTGAGTCGTGCAGAAATAATATAGAGGTCTGACGGATGGAAAAGTATACTATATGCGGAGTAATTATCCAGGTCGAAGTAGGTAGTCATCTTACCCGTGGCGAGATCGTGAATCTTCATCGTACCATCCCAACTGCTGGATGTGATTTGTTTTTCATCACTGCTAAAGTGTATGTCAAAAATGGGCTCGCGGTAGCTTTCAATTACCTGGAGTGAATCTCCGGTTTGCAGATCCCACAGCATAATCTTACCATCGCCACCACCTGTAAGCAGTCTGCGGCCGTCACGCGAAAGATCGTAGCACAGTACACCTTTCTTGTGTCCTATATATTCCATTACCGCTTTACCGGTTGCTATATCCCAGCGTTTAACTTTCGTTCCGAACTTACCTTTGATGAGTGTCTTACCATCATTCGAGATCAGCAATGAATTTTTAAAACGAACAAACTTCGCGATGTTCGATTGCCAGTAGAAATTAGGATCATAGTTCAAACCTCCTTTATCACGCACATTCAAAAAGCCGGTCAGCTCTATATCTTTCTTTTTGTTCTTCCAGTCCCAGCCAAACGCAGTATTGTTATCGCATGAAACCAACACGAGTTTACCATCATGACTGAATGTAATTTCATGAAACTCGCGTTGCTCTTCTGCTGCGAGTGTAGCCACTACGTTGCCAGCTTCGTCAAAAACGGTGACATCTTTCTCGGTAGCCCGCGCCAGCTTCTTTCCATCCGGACTCAAGGCTATACCGGTCAGGTCTTCTTCGTTTTTGGTGTACTCACGTGTAACCGTAAAGGCCGGTATACTATACGCTTTACCATTGCCGTTGTGCGGAACAGCATAAAGCGTTTTGCTGTCGTTACTAAAAGCAACGCGCGTTCCGCAGCCTCCGCAGAAGCCTTCTTCCATCAGTTCCTTCACCAGCTTCCAGGTACTTACTTCATATATACTCGTTTTGCGATTGTCCTGTCCAAAGGCAATCCATTTACCATCGGCACTGATCGCTATATCTACACCGCTTCCAAGTCCTTTGTCAGGATCAACAGCCAGTTTGGCAATCGGCTTGCGCGATTTAAAATCGTATACAACGGCTGTGTCGCCCCGGCCGGAGTCGTTATAGCCTGCATGAACGAAGAAACGCATTTGGGGATCGATCGCTATATCCGTTATATAGTCTGGTGTAACGATACTATAGAGTTCTTTACCCGTCATTACGTCCCATAGCCGTACCGTTTTATCGTAACTGCCGGTAACTAGAAACTTTCCGTCACGCGAAAAGTCGAGGCTGCTCACGCTCGCTTCGTGTCCGAGAAAGCTTCGTATCTCGCGGCCGGTAGAAACCTCCCAGAGCTTGGCAGATTTATCTTTACTGGCTGTTGCTACATAATTACTGTCGGGACTTGTTGTTACTGCAATCACCGCGAGTTCATGTCCTTTCTGGACAACGGTTTCAAGTGATTGTGAAAATGAAAAGAATGATGTGAATACGAGGAGGTAGGTTGCTGTCAATCTCATGCCTGTGCACTATTAGGAGGCATGAAGGTAATAAGTTTTATGCTTTTGCTTCTGATGTTTCTGCAGACTCCTGCTCTTCCTCCTCTTTTTCTTTCAGGTCTTCCCAGTTCAGAGGTTCATCATTCCGAAGGTAGGCGAGTACACGTTGCTCTACTTGCTTGAGCTTTAATGCACGCAGGTACTTTCCGTTACGTGCCAGTATAAGTCTGCCTGTTTCTTCGGATATAGCAAGCACCAACGTATCGGTACTTTCAGACATACCCACGGCCGCGCGGTGACGCAAACCAAAATTAGGAGGGAGGTGATCGTTCTCACTCACCGGTAACACACAACGTGCAGCCCGTATACGACCTTTGTGTATAATAACAGCACCATCGTGCAACGGCGAATTTTTATTGAAGATAGAGATAAGCAGTCGTTTGTTTACCTGCGAGTCAAGTGCATCGCCGGTTTGTGCATAGAATTTTAATTCAGTATCGCGAGAGAAAACAACGAGCGCTCCGGTCTTGGTTGCCTTTAGTGTTTTTACGGCTTCGATCACCTGCAGTATATCAAAGTCATCGTGATATTGATGGCGCCAGTTGGCGATTGTTTTAAAAATGTTTTCACGGAATTCTGTACCTCTGCCAATCACCAACAGGAACTTGCGTATCTCCGGTTGAAAGAGAATGATCATGGCCAGTACACCTACACCCATAAACTGCCCGAGAATTGTAGAGAGTAATTCCATTTGGGCCGCGCGCACGATCAGGTATACCAGGTATAGCGCGAGTATACCCAGAAATATATTCACAGCTATACTGCCCCGAATGAGTTTGTAGATTTGATACAACAGAACACTAACCAGTGCTATATCGATTAGATCAACCCAGCTTACCTCCAGAAAACCTATTTTGAAAAGAAAAATCATTGCTATAACAAAAGTAAATAAAAGTAAGTGGCCTCACTACCGGTTCCTAACTTTTACCGGTGAGTGACCTGTTTATCGGGTATTGCCAGGTAGAATTTTCTCAATGAGTTGAATTGCTTCAGCAGCCTGTTTCACATCGTGTACACGCAACAAGGAAGCACCCTTCAGCAACGCTACCGTGTTAAGTGATGTTGTCCCATTCAGTGCTTCCTCGGGAGTTATACCCAGTGTGCGCCAGATCATCGACTTCCGCGAAAGTCCTGCCAGTATGGGTTTCCCCAATATGTTAAAATGATCGAGCTTACTCAATAACTCAAAGTTCTGCTCAACTGTTTTTGCAAAACCAAATCCCGGGTCAACAATAATATCTTTTACGCCCAATTGCTGCAGCGTGAATATCTTTTCATGGAAGAAGTCCATGATGTTTTTCAGCAGGTTCTCGTATAACGCGAGCTTGTTCATGGTTTGTGGTGTGCCACGCATGTGCATTAATATATAGGGCACTTTTAGCTCAGCCACCGTTTTGAACATAGCCTCATCCAGCGAACCTCCTGAGACATCATTTACAAGATGTGCGCCTTCACCAATGGCTGCGCGAACAACTTCGCTTCTAAATGTATCTACCGATATAAAGGCATCCGGAAATTTGCGCGAGATATTTTTCACCGCCTTTAGCACCCGGTTCTTTTCTTCGTCCGCTGAAATCTCATCGGCACCGGGTCGTGTGGAATAACCACCCACATCAATAAATGCAGCGCCATCCGTCAACATTTTTTCGACTTGTTTCAGCATGTCGGCCTCCGAAGTGTAGCGATTGCCATCGTAAAAGCTGTCGGGCGTAACATTTAATATCCCCATAATCCGGGGCGTCCGCAGGTCTATAAGCCGTCCGTTGAGGTTAAGTGTTTTGTTTGTTGAAAAAAAATTATTTTCGAAACTGGATTTCATGCCCGTCATGATGGAATTGTCATTCAAATTAAGAAGTTTGCGGCCTAAAGTATTATACCCTTGATCGAAAAAACATCGCAGGAATACAAAGCAGTAATTGCCACCTGCAAAGCACTGTTTGAAAAGAAGACGCGTGACTATGGCACTGCGTGGAGAATTCTGCGTTTGCCGTCCATTACGGATCAGATCTATATCAAGGCGCAACGCATTCGCAGCATCCAGGAGAAAGGTGTGCAGAAAGTAGACGATCCGATTAAAGATGAGTTTGTCGGCATCATTAACTATTGCATCATCGCGCTGATACAGATCAGGCTCGAAGGATCTTCTGCTATGGATGTAAAGTTCGAAACGCTGGAGCCGCTATACGATGAGGCTGCTACCGAAACATTCGATCTGCTTCAGAATAAAAATCACGACTACGGTGAAGCATGGCGCGAGATGCGCGTTACTTCCATTACCGATATTATCCTGATGAAGTTGCTGCGTGTAAAACAGATTGAAGACAACCAGGGAAAAACATTGGTGAGCGAAGGCGTTAAAGCCAACTACCAGGATATGATTAACTATTCGGTGTTTGCACTGATCAAGTTATCGGAAGTGAATTAAAAAGATATTGACTCCGTTACGATCTGGTAAAGAGACGGAATAAACAATCAGGACATGAGGAAGTATATAGATCAATTTTCAAGATTTTTTGTAGGTGCACTTTTTATTTTTTCCGGTTTGATCAAACTCAACGATCCGATTGGAACAGAAATAAAGATGGAAGAGTACTTCGAAGTATTTGCCGAAGACTTTGGTTCCTTCTTCATGCTCTTTAAACCCTATGCACTGGAGATCGGTTTTATACTGATCGTGCTGGAAGTAGTGCTGGGGATAGCGTTGCTCATTAACTATAAAGTGCGCATCACGTCCATTATACTCCTGGTGTTGATCATCTTCTTTACGTTCCTTACGTTCTACTCTGCATACTTCAATAAGGTAACGGATTGTGGTTGCTTTGGCGATGCTATAAAACTCACCCCGTGGGAGTCGTTCACCAAAGATGTTATACTCATTGTATTTATTCTGCATATATTCTGGTTCCGGGATAAATACCAGCCCGTGCTTCGTACGCGCGAAGGTCATGCGGTAATTATAGTGTCGACCATTGTATGTATAGGGCTTGGTATATATGCTATTCAGCATTTGCCTTTCATTGATTTCCGTCCGTATAAAATTGGTAATAACATCAAGGAGCAGATGCAGCCGCAGGAGCAGCCTGTGTTTGAGTATGTGTTTCAGCGCAAAGACAATGGTGAAGAAGTGCATTCTGAAAAATACCTGACGGATACTTTAGTCTATAAGTATATCAGTGTTCGCCAGACGAATGAAGACAAGACCAAAGCGAAGATTACCGATTACTCCGTAAGCAGTGTAGAAGGCGAGGATGTTACCGAGAATACGTTTCAGGGAAATAAACTTCTTTTTATAGTATATGATGCCACCAAAGCATCCGGCGAAAATATGGACAAGATACGCCAGCTCGCCAAAGATCTGGATGGTAAAGTTGAGATGATGGCGTTTACCGCATCAAGCTCCGAGCAGTTCGAAATATTCCGTCACGAATATCAACTGGCCATTCCATACTACTTTGTTGACGCTACCGTACTGAAAACAATCGTACGCTCCAACCCCGGCATAACCGTTTGGAAAGACGGCACCGTAAAAGGCATGTGGCACCACAATGATACTCCTGATGCCGCGGAAGTGCTTGAAAAATTGAAAGATTAGAAGATTGTAAAATTGGAAGATTGGGTGTTTTACGTTTTTGCTACGACTAACCTTACCAAACCAAAAATCATAATATTTCAAATTTTTAATTTTACAATTTTCCAATCTTAAAATCTTCCAATCTTAAAATGACAAAAATATACCTCATCGGAATGCCAGGTTCTGGTAAATCTACGCTCGGTCGGCCGCTGGCAGTTGAGCTGGGTATACCGTTTGTTGATCAGGATAAAGAAATTGAGAATCGCGAAGGCAAAGCGGTTAAAGATATATTTGCAGAGAACGGTGAAGATTACTTTCGCCAGGTAGAGGCAGAAGTGTTGCGGGAGTGGGCAGCTTCCGAAAAAAGTTTTGTGATGGCTACCGGTGGAGGCGCTCCGTGTTTCTATGATGGTATAGAAGTAATTAAACAGTCTGGGCTTAGTATATATATTGATACATCAGTTGAAGAGTTGCTGAAGCGTGTAGCGTTGAACAAAGACAGACCGTTGTTACATGCGAATGATCTGAAAGAGAAAGAAGCTCGTTTAACAGAGCTATACAAAAAACGCCTGCCGGTTTACCAGCAGGCGCATATATCATTACATCAACCTTCCGTCAGAAAATTAAGGGAAGCTATACAGCTTAGAAAGTAAACCCGAACGTTAGCATCGATGTGAGCGTTTTGTTCTCCATTTTTACTACAGGCTCTGAACCATCGTTCAAGGTATACGGACTATAGAAATTATCGAATGAACGATTGATGAGTGCAAAGTCTGCGTAGAATTTTTTCAGACGTACACCTACACCACCGCTGATTGTAGTGACTTTATTATCGAGGTCATCATTTTCAAAACTGCTGCTCTGAATATTATAGCCTGCGCGTAACCTGAAAATATCATAGCGGAACTCGGCTCCTATACGATAGTTGTTCGTGGCACGGTAGAGCGATTTGATCTCATCGTTTTCAGACGAGAACGATATACCGCTGATATCCGAGCTATAGCGAGCCTTCGCGGGATTTGTTCTTTCAATGTCAGCCGTTATAAAACCATACTTCGATATAAAGGCTATACCTGCGCTTATCTTTAAAGGTGTAGTGAGGTTATACTCAGACGTAACAATGTCAGTTGAAGCCGATTCATCATTCAGCGTTACGTTCTTGCTGCCGTCCCAGTAATCATAATTATTCCAGCTTGTACTCATGGATGCATCGTAGTTCTCCGTGATCTGGTAATATGTAGGTGACGTGAACGATGCTCCGATCTGGATAAAATCCACAGGCCGTACAATGGCACCAAACGTAACATTAACACCCGATCCGCGCACACTCAGGTTTTCATTCAACTGCATGTTATCGATGATGTCCGTATCGAGATATGATTCGCTGAACGTCTTCTGAGATTTATAGCGAAGTGTCGATACACCCAATCCTCCTCCAAAGAAAAACTTGTCTTGAATGTTTGCCCCGTACGAGAAATTCCATTGGTACGAAGTTCCTTTGGTAATGATCTCTTCCTGCTGATCGGATTCTACCGGAGCATCTGTAAAGTATTGGTCATCCGGGTTGTTCGGATCGGTTATCGACTGCGGACCAATCAGGTAATTATAGAATGCGAGTCCGGTAGGCGTGTTGTATTGGTAACTATCAAACTGGCTTGGCGTATCTCCGTTTGCCTGCTCCATGAAATAATCTACAATCGAGTTTGTCGTGTTACGCCCCCTATATATAGTGGAGCGATTAAAGTCGTTGATGCGCGAAAAGCTTATACCGAGTGAACCTCCGCGAAAGCTGCGTTCATCATCATCACGACCCATATGCATAACATAGCTGATGCCGGGTATGTTAAACTTGGACGTGCTTTCGTCAGTAGACGTACCGTTGAATTCAGACTTTGTATTATAGAATGAAAGCGCAGGGGAGAATGTAAACTCCGAGCGGTTATACATCCCTAGTCCGGCAGGATTGGACAATGCCGAGCTATAGTCGCCACCCAATGCTGTCTGCGTTCCACCCAGGCTGAGAATTCGCGCACTCCCGGCAGGCTGTGTTCTGCTGAAAAGTAAAGCGGATTCTGAGTAACTCTGTGCCCACGAAAAATTTACGGACAAAAGAATAACACTAAGGGTTGCCCCAAAAAATTTTCTCATCACAAAAAGTAAATTTCAGTTGTTACAAATCAGTTTCTGGTTCTTCCGCGTGATCCACCCGATGATGAACCTCCGGAGCCAGTACTTCTGCTGCCACCATCAAACGATGAATTGCTTCTTGACGGAGTATAGGAACTATTAGAACGTCCACCGTTATCGTTGCTTCGGGTTGGATTGCTCCAGGTATTGTTGTTGTTATTGTCGTTAGACCACGTTCTGGATGGTGTACTGTTCTGTGTATTTCCTGAAGTGTTGGTCGTACTTCTGCTTCTCCACTGTCTGTCGTAGTAAGCATCGTTACCGTTAGACAAAGTCGGACGTGTCGTTGTTGTCATGCGACCATTCGTGTTGCCCGTTGTGTTGTTAGAACGTTGTGTTGTTACAGCAGTAGAGCGCGTACGTGATGTATTGTAACGTTCGGTTGTTACTATACCACTGCCTCTGGTTCCGCGTTTACCATAACTTACAGGTCTGCCACCTTCACCACCATTGTTAACCACTACGATCGTTGATGGATATCCATACCAGCCTCCGTAAGACCATGAAGGTCCCCATGCTGATGACCAGCCGCCACCGCAGTATGGTCTGTTCCAGTAGTTATAACCACCGCCCCAGCCGTAGTTCCATGAGCTGCCCCAGTAGTAGCTGAAAGATGTAGACCAACCGTTGTAATTCCAGTATGGATCATACCATGGGCTATAGTACGCATTATTATAGCCGTAGTAAGGAGTGTTCCAGTTATTGATACCCGAACCGAAGTATGCAGAATTATACCATGGGTTAGAATACCACGAATTAAAGTTGTTGTTCCAGTTATTCAGGTTGCTGGCAGTCTGGTATTGATAGTCGTTCAGAAAATAATCCTGATTGTCAACTTGTGCAGTTTCAGCGTTAGAGCGTGCCGCGTATTCCGGGTTCACATTGCGTGCAGAATAACTGTCAGTAGGGTTGATATTTGTTTCATCTTCTACCGCCACTTCTTCCATCTTCTTGGTCTTTTTTACACTGGCGGTATATGCCTGCTGTTCAGCGGCCCTTTGTTCGCGAAGCTTCGCGCGGTCCTTGCTGTTAAAGTACATATCGTCACCTTCCACGGTCTGCGCCAGCGTTGCAGTGGCAGAGAAGGCTATGAGTGCTAAACTTAATATTATCTTGGTTTTCATAGTGCCTTATGGTTGAATCTCTAATCCTAACAATCATTTAACGGCAAACCGTTCGGATTTGTGTTGATAAAGCTACAAAAATTAGCCAGTATTTAACCCGGTAAAATTTATATTTGCCGTTCGATAGAATTTTAAACAATAATTATACCAGCATGGCGAAAGAACTCCCAAGCCGAAACGAAGATTATTCCTTGTGGTACAATGAATTAGTAAAGAAGGCTGACTTAGCTGAGCACTCAGACGTGCGCGGCTGTATGGTGATTAAACCCTATGGCTATTCCATTTGGGAAAAGATGCAGCAGGCTCTTGATAAAATGTTCAAGGACACTGGTCACACCAATGCTTACTTCCCGCTGTTTGTGCCCAAGAGCTTGTTTGAAGCAGAGGAGCAAAATGCTGAAGGCTTTGCGAAGGAGTGTGCTATTGTTACACACTACCGCCTGAAGACTGATCCGCAGAATAAAGGAAAGTTGATTGTTGATCCGGATGCACAACTCGAAGAAGAGTTAGTGGTACGTCCTACCAGTGAGGCGATCATCTGGAGTACCTATAAAAAATGGATTCAGTCGTATCGCGATCTTCCTATACTGGTTAACCAGTGGGCGAACGTTGTACGCTGGGAAATGCGCACGCGCCTGTTCCTGCGCACAGCAGAATTCTTGTGGCAGGAGGGGCACACTGCGCACGCAACCGCTGATGAAGCCGTGAAAGAAACCGTACAGATGCTCGATGTATATGCTGACTTTGCTGAAAACTTTTTGGCGCTGCCAGTAGTGAAAGGAAGAAAATCAGAAGGTGAAAAATTTCCGGGCGCTATCGATACATATTGTATCGAAGCGATGATGCAGGATGGTAAAGCATTGCAGGCTGGTACATCGCACTTCTTAGGACAAAATTTTGCGAAAGCATTTAATGTACAGTTCACGAGCCGCGAAGGTAAACTGGATTATGTATGGGGAACTTCATGGGGCGTGAGTACGCGCCTGATGGGTGCACTCATCATGGCTCACTCGGATGACGATGGACTTGTGTTACCTCCGAAGCTGGCTCCTATACATGTGGTGATCGTACCAATCTTCAAGACCGAAGAAGAACTGAATAAAATATCAGACAAAGTTCAGGAGATTTCAGCAGCGCTTCGCAAGCAGGGATATAGTGTGAAATTTGATAATCGTGATACACACAAGCCGGGCTTCAAGTTTGCCGAGTGGGAACTGAAAGGTGTACCGGTGCGCCTGGCGATCGGTCCGCGTGATATGGAAAACGGAACGGTAGAAGTTGCGCGCAGAGATACAAAAGAGAAACAGGTAATGAAGCTCGACCAGGTTGCTGTAGAAATACCAAAACTGCTGGACGATATTCAAAACAATATTTACCATCGCGCGCTTTCATTCCGCACCAGCGTTACCACGAAAGTCGATACATACGAAGAGTTCAAGAAAGTACTTGATGAAAAAGGTGGTTTCATTTCTGCCCACTGGGATGGTACGCAGGAAACAGAGGCCGCAATCAAGGAAGAAACTAAAGCAACCATTCGTTGCATTCCGTTAGATGCAAAAGAAGAAGCAGGAACGTGTATGTATTCCGGCAAACCTTCTTCGAAACGCGTGTTGTTTGCCCGCGCGTATTGATTTAAAAATACAGATGCCTCGATGTGCGGATTGTTGCTGAATAATCCGCACATTAGCATATAGATACCTACACTCCCGGTTATGCTCATGTGGATTATTATACTTGCGCTCTTGGTAATAGGGCTTGGCCTTGTTATCGTTGAACTGGTATTTATACCGGGCACTACGGTGGTTGGTTTATTAGGACTGATCTTTGCCGGTACTGCTGTTATCATCAGCTATAATCACTTTGGCAGTGACGTTGGCTTTTATGTATTGATGGGCACCCTCGTAGCAACGCTCGTGGCTTTATTCTATAGCTTCCGAACGGGAGCGTGGACTAAATTCTCACTCAAATCATCCAACGATGGCAAGGTTAATGAAGGCTTGCTGAGCGATCTGCATATTGGTGACGAAGGTATAACCGTATCTACGCTGAGACCTATCGGGAAAGCAGAATTCCGTAACCGGGTATTTGAAGTAAAAACGTTGGGAAGCTATATCGAGCAGGGACAACCTGTAAAGATTACACAGATATACTCGAATCAAATTGTTGTAGAACCTATTAATTAATAAATATACCCTTATGGAAGCAGCTGCTTTACTCATTATGGTTTTTGGCGGGATAATCCTGTTCTTTATTTTCCTATACTTTGTTCCGGTAAACCTCTGGATCACCGCGCTCTTCTCCGGTGTAAAAGTTGGCTTATTCGAGCTGGTCTTTATGCGCATCAGAAAGGTGCCGCCAAGAGTTATTGTTGAATCGCTCATCACATCAACAAAAGCAGGTCTTCAGCTTACAACTTCAGAATTGGAAACACACTATCTCGCCGGTGGTAATGTGCCGAATGTAATTCGCGCATTGATCTCTGCCGATAAAGCAAACATCAGCCTCAGTTTTAAACAAGCTACCGCGATCGATCTTGCAGGTCGTGATGTATTTCAGGCGGTGCAGATCTCGGTAAATCCGAAAGTTATTACAACACCTAAAGTGGCTGCCGTTGCTGCCGATGGTATACAGTTGATCGCTGTAGCGCGTGTAACAGTTCGCGCAAGTATAGCGCAGCTGGTGGGTGGTGCCGGTGAAGATACAATTCTTGCCCGTGTTGGTGAAGGTATAGTTTCATCCATCGGTTCTGCGAAGTCGCACAAAGAAGTATTGGAGAGTCCTGATAAAATTTCAAAACTCGTATTGTCTCGCGGATTGGATGCCGGTACTGCATTTGAAATTCTTTCCATTGATATAGCAGACGTTGATGTTGGTGCTAATATCGGTGCTAAACTTCAGATCGATCAGGCTACAGCCGATTTGAAAGTTGCTGAAGCGAAAGCGGAAGAACGCAGAGCGATGGCGGTTGCTCTCGAACAAGAGATGAAAGCAAAAGGACAGGAAGCACGTGCTAAAGTAATTGAAGCGGAAGCTGAAATTCCGAAAGCCATGGCGGACGCTTTTGTGAAAGGTAATCTGGGTGTAATGGATTACTATAAGATGCAGAACGTACAAGCTGATACGGAAATGCGTCAGGCTATATCCGGAACCGGTAAAGGTGGAACGCAACCTTCCGGTGGAAGTGGCATGCAAAAGAAAGACTAAGTATATACCGATATATAGTATAACAAAAATCCCCGGTTAAGCTGGGGATTTTTATTTTGCTATAGTTCGTTAGTGCCGTGATCTAATTTTTGAAATCCATCCACAGTGATTTTTTCTGTGCGATAAAGAATTGATTGAGCGGATCGAATTGTATATAGTCATACATGAGTGGAATGGTGCTGATGCCTTGCAGATTGATTACGCCATATTTCCCATCGCGTTGTACAATAGCAAACCCGTTACCAACATCTTCCAGTAGTTGATATTTCGGAAGGATGAGAATTTTTCCGGAGGCATCCGCCAGTCCTTGCAGATTGTTGATCTGGATCAGGAAATTTTTACTCGGCAGTAATTTTATCTGTTGATAGCGAACAGGCAATAAAAGTTTTCCGGTCTTGTCAATCAAGCCCCAGTTCTGTTGCAGCCGTACAAAGGCGACTCCGTTTTTAAACAAGCTCACTTCTTCATATACCGGCTGAATGGCAATCTGATCTTGCCGATTGATATAGCCCCACTTGCCTCTGATCTTGGCAGGAGCTAGATCTTCGCTAAACATACCAACTCCTTCATAACGGTTGGCTATACGCAAACGCCCCTGTGCATCGATAAAACCATATTTACCATTCTTCAGTATACCACGGAGACCTTCGCTCTCTTCAAATATTTTTTCAATGCCATCGTTCGGGTATACCTGGCGATCGGCAATGCGACCATTCAGATCTATTTTCCAGATGGTGCCCGAAGGTAAATACTCGAGTATATGATCGGGCGATATGCTGATCGGGTTGTCCGTAAAGTAAATTACACTGCCATTGGTTTGTTTAAGTGATTTTCGTGGTGAAGCAGTCTCGATATACTTATCCGGAGTAAGAATCGTTAGCTTACTGTTTCGCGGAGCAACCACCCATTCTTCTTTTGTATTGACGATGCCATACTGGCGATGAAATTTTACCACCGCGAGGTCGTATGTAATCTGAAATATAGAGTCATACACGCAGGCAATTACTTCCTGTCCTTTAACGTTAATAGCACCTGCAAAACCCTTGTTGCGCACAGAAAAATACTGGTCGTTAAAAGGCCAGAGATACTCGTATGGTTTTGATGTAAGTCGTGTACCCACACTGTCCAATAGTATCCATTGATGTTGCAAGCCTTGCCGCTGACTCGCCAACATATACTTATCATACAGGATGAGTGAATCGTATTGTGGCTGAATGATAAATTTACCCTTGCGATTAATAACACCGGCCTTGCGATTTACGGTAACAACGGTTTTATTGTTGGTAAACGGACTTATAGTAGAGAACAACGTGGAGGCTATCGGTTTTAATTGCTGATCGGTTAATTCAATCAGGTCACCTTTTGTTACTTTCAGCAGGTCTTTGTCCAATGGCACAATAGAATCCGCGAGGTGCTTTTGTATCAGCTTGTTCTTGCCATCCAGGAATTCCCACGAATGTGGTTCTCTGATTTTTATTTTGCCATCTTCCAGTATCGCTATAGATTGATACTTCGGTGAAACAATGATTTGGCCTTCGCGATCAATAACGCCTTGTTGCTCGCCCTGGTAAATCACCGCATAGTTTTTTGTGAATGGAGATATTTTGTCAATTACAAAACCCGTTATCTGTTTACCGGTCTCAGAGAACAGCGCGAGTTTGTTTTCGAAATTCTCGACCGCGAAACGCAGGTTGCCGATCGGGTATATATTTTGGTATTGCTGCGGAAGAATGGTGCGGTTATCAAAATCGATCAACCCGTATTTGTATTGATTGCCGATCTTTGAAAAGACAATCGCGCGCAGCGAGTATAACTTCAATCCGTCATACTCAAACGGAATTATTTCTTTGCCCGAAAGACTTACACACCCTGTTACAACGCGAAGTGAATACGAAGAATTTTTGCGGGCGACAAGAAGTGCACCATCGCCGGGAACGAGATCATCATAATCGTTTTTGGTGATACGATGATTGTGCGTATTGATCAACCCCCAGCGGCCGTTGAGTTTATAGCCGGTTACATTTTCAATAACAGAGAATTTGCCATCACTCCAGCCCAGCGCATCGTACTGTGCGGGTATAACAATTTTTCCCTGGTTATCTTTTAAACCTGCCTTACCATTTTCTGTAAATACGATGTAATTACCGAACGCTGAAAAAAAAGTGATCAGCAAAAAACAAAGTGAACAACTCGCTGCCTTCATCGGTGCAAAGTTAGAAAAGCATTACAGTAAACTGATGCCTTTTTATGCAGGATTATTCGAGCTTCTTATGAAAATATAAAGTGTGGTTGGGCAGCAGATCAGGATGGGCAATTTTTACCAGGTCTTGAAGAATAATGTCGGGGCGTAAATAACCCAGTTCCATAAACTCGCTTCCGCCTTTTGCACCTTTGCGTGCATCGTAAGTATATACTTGTTTCTGCAGATACGGTTTGAAACGTGTATAGCGTTCGTCAGCTTCCTTAATTTCGTTGAGTGTTGTGAACGAACCCGTGCCAATCCAAAAGTCAGCTTGATTCGCTTTTTCGTATACCGCCTCGAAGCTCAGTTCCAGGTATCCGTTGGAAGTGTCTTCACCCCACAGGTATTGACAACCCGCGTCTTTCAAAATATGCGAAGCATAATTCTGTCCACCGGGCAGAAACCACGCATCACCGTATACTACACCACACAACACCGTTGGCTTATCTTTTACATGATCGGCAACTTCTCTCGCTGCTATATAATTCTTCTTCACGACCTGAAATACAGAATCTGCTTCTTTCTCTTTATTGAAAAACACAGCCATGAACTTAATCCACTCTGCACGCCCCAGCGGATGCTTCTCCAGGTATTCTGCGTTGATGATTACCGGTATACCCAACGCCTCAATTTTTTTGAATTGTCCGTAGTCACTGCTCAGCGTATAGCCCATCACCAGGTCAGGTTTCAACATGGCGAGTCGTTCCATATTTATACCTTTATCAATGCCAAGTTCAGTAATTTTACCGGCATCAACACGTGCACGCATTTTTTCGGAGCTTATAAAATCAGTCGTGGTAAATCCAACGAGTTTATCGGTTTCATCGATGTAGTCCAGCAAAGGTATATGTGTTGTAGAAGTACAAACTATAGAAGATATAGGCGTGCGGATAACCCGTACGTTGGCTCCGTGTTCGGGTATAGCTTCACCCTGAGGCACCAGTAAATATTTATAGCCGGAAGTAGCACCCTGAAAAGGATATAGCACCTCTACGATTTTGATGTTGCCATCGTACTGCACTCTAAACCCTTCGGCATAGTCCAGCGACAATGAATCGTGGTGTGTGTGAACAGCTTTATCAGCAGGCTTTTCGGTTTGACAACCCCAGCAGGTGAGGAGGAGTAAAGCTATACCTGAAATTTTTTTCATCATGCAAATGTTTCAATAACGAAGCAATTTAATGACTTTCCATTCGCAAGCGACTGCCGAATGTTTTATGAATCATTAAATTTCTAAGTTTGTTTTATTCAAGGTATATGGCAGATACAAATCAACCCGGTAAAGAAGATGATTTCAAGAGCTCCATTTATCACTATATGGAAAATGGGTTGATTGTCTTTACCGAAGCCTTCCACCTGAAACGCGGCTATTGCTGCAAGAGCGGCTGCCGACATTGTCCGTACGGGTTTAAGAAGAACAAAGACCGGGAGCAGGATTCGAAGCTATAGTATATATTGAGAAGAGCTGCGAGTTGTGAGCTTTGAGCTGCGAGAAAAAGGCTGCTGGCTTCTGGCTACAGGAAAAAAACAGCCAGCAACTTGAAGCTAATAGCCAGTGGCCTCGTAGCCAGCAACTCTCGCAGCTCGTAGCTCAAGGCTCACGGCTATTTCTGATTGCTTCGTGGTATGCTTCGAGATATTGCAGTGCGGCTTGTCTGGAGGAGAGTTCGCGGGTGCCTACGGCTTTTGATAATTTCTGATGGATCTGGGTGAGTGAAGTATATTTCTGGAGATCGTCTTTTAGCAGCTGCTCGAAGTACTCCTGGAACCACGCTATATTTTGACGACTCCGGTTTTTATCGAAGTAACCGGAAGCTGTTGTGTGTGCCTGATATTTTGTGATCATGTTCCAGACGTCATCTATACCTCGTCCGGTGTGGGCGGAAGATGTAAGTACACTCGGTGTCCAGCCCGACTCTGCTGCACTGAAAAGGTGAAAGGCATGTTTATACTCGGCTTGTGCTTCGGTGGCATGTTTTATATTGTCTCCATCGGCCTTGGTAATTACGAGGCCATCGGCCATCTCCATAATTCCTTTTTTTATACCCTGTAATTCATCACCGGCTCCGGCCAACATCAGCAGTAAAAAGAAATCGACCATATTCTTGACTGACACTTCCGATTGTCCTACACCAACGGTCTCAATAATAATAACATCATAGCCGGCAGCCTCACAGAGTAACATTGCTTCGCGGGTTCGGTGTGCTACACCTCCGAGTGTATTTCCGGAAGCGGTAGGACGAATGAACGCATTCGGATTTTTGGACAACTCTTCCATGCGTGTTTTGTCACCAAGAATGCTTCCCTTTGTTATCTGGCTGCTCGGATCGATGGTGAGCACAGCAAGTTTTCTCTGCTGATCTATTACATGTTTCCCGAATGCTTCAATAAATGTACTCTTGCCAACACCGGGTACTCCCGTGATGCCGATGCGAATGGCGTTACCTGTTTTTAAAATGATCCGTTCAAGCAGTTGAGCGCCTGCATTTTGATCGGCAGCGCGTGTACTCTCCATGAGTGTTATGGCCTGGCCGAGAATAACGCGATCACCACGGAGAATGCCCTCTGCGAATTGATCAACGGTGAGTCTGGAACGGAGCGATGCCTTCAAAGTTGTTATGGATATTAAACGTTTAAATTTCTAAATTTACTAGATACTACGACTACCTGTATGAAGAAATTCCTGATAAACAGTTTGTTTGCTACGCTCTTTGTGTTTGGATTCATGTGGTGTATTTCAAAAGTAACAAAGCTCGAACTGTTTAATGCTTTCGATCCTATAGCACAGGCTCTTTCTGACTTTGAACTTACGGATTATGCGTTCTCCAATCTACGCCAGGACCCGCTTGTGGATGAACGCATCGTGCTGGTAAATATAGGAGGGCTGTCAAGAGGACAAATCGCGCAGCAACTTTCCATCATCGCGCAGCATAAACCCCGCGTTATTGGTATAGATGGTTTTTTTAATTGTGAAGGTGGACTTCGTGATACGGTAAATTGTCCGCAGTTGCTCGATACATTAGGGAACCTCATGCTGAGTAGTGCCATACAGGAAGCAGGCAATGTTGTATTGGTAACAAAGTTGTTGCAATCTGATTCACTCACAAAAGCAGATGCCGCAGAGGTATATGACTCAATTGAATATTCGGATGAATTATTCCAGAGCGTAGCGAAGCATGGATATGCCAACCTTGTAACGGGGGCGCGCTACCAGGAAGATGTAAAGATCTGTCGTTCGTTCATACCCAAGACTATCGCTAATGGAAAAACAGAGTATGCTTTCGCGGTGCAGCTTGCCATGCAATACGATCCGGTAAAGACAGCAAAATTTTTGAGTCGCGATAAACCCGAAGAGATCATTAACTACCGCGGTAATATTGATATACAGGATGTGAAAATAAAATCACTTCGCGGGCAAGATTTGGGTACAACGCATTACCCTGTGATGTTCTACGCGCTGGATGTATACCAACCTTTTCGTGGCGAATTTCTTCCGGAGATGATTAAAGATAAAATTGTGATCTTCGGTTATCTCGGAGATTATTTAGGAGATCCGTCCTGGAGTGACAAGTTTTTTACTCCACTCAATAACAAAGTAGCAGGTCGTGCAAACCCGGATATGTTCGGGTTGGTGGTGCATGCTAATATACTCGCCACCATTTTAAACGAAGACTATATTGACGGGCTTCCCGAGTGGGCTACGTATTTTATAGCGTTTCTGTTTTGCTTTTTTAACGTTGCGTTGTTCTATGCACTAAATCATCGGTATCCCTTGTGGTTTGATAGTGTTTCGCTGGTTATTCAGATCGCGCAGATCGTGTTGCTGGTGGGATTTTCCGTATGGTTATTCTCGGAGTCGAACTTCAAACTCGACCTTACGTTAACACTGGCCACCATTGCTGCGGTGGGTCCATGTTTCGAATTTTACTTTAACGTATTCAGACCAGGAATGGCACGCCTTTGGTTAAATATAATTCGTAGATTACCTAAGCCAAGTCAGGAGTATTAACACGCAAAGATTTATACTGTGAATGCAAGATTATGAAAACTAAAATCCTCACCCTTTTATTCGTTACGTTACTCTACACTGCCTCAGCCGTTGCCCAGGATTACGCTTTTAAAGTGTTGGTGAACAAAGGCACCAACGAACTAAAAAATGGAGATGTATGGCAGCCTATCAAAACCGGTGCATCCTTAAAATCGGGCGATGAACTGAAACTTTCCGATAATGCGTATATAGGTTTGGTACATGCCAGCGGTAAACCAATCGAACTGAAACAAGCCGGTAATTATAAAGTAGCAGACCTTGCAGCAAAAGTAAGCGGCAGCGGTTCAAGTGTTCTGAATAAGTATACCGACTTTATACTGAGCAGTAATTCTGCTGAAGCCAAAAAGAACAGGCTGAGCGCAACCGGAGCTGTACACCGTGGTGAGGCCACCGCGATACAGATCCTCTTGCCGGAAAATCAAAATGCAGATGTATATAACAATTCTGTTGTGATTGCCTGGGATGCGAACAAAACTGAAGGTCCATATATAGTGGTGATCAACAATATGTTTGGTGATGAACTTGCTAAAATAGAAACACAAGAATTTTCTTTACGTGTAGACCTGAACGATGCCAAGTTTGCTGCTGAGAATGCTGTGCTTGTACAGGTTTCTGCGAAAGCTGATCCGAATAAAAAATCGGCAGAGAAACTGGTGAAGAAGATGGCGCCAGCGCAGAAAGACAAGATTAAAGTATCGCTGGGTGAAATTCAAACTAATGTAGCCGAGCAAACTGCACTCAATAAATTATTTCTCGCGAGCTTCTATGAAGAACATCGTTTGTATATAGATGCTGTTACTGCGTATGAAGAAGCGATCCGCCTGGCTCCGGATGTAGCGTACTATAAAGAATCGTACGAAGATTTTCTGATCCGAAACGGTATGAAACGTTAATCTTCCGTTAAAAAAATAAAAAAAGAGGCCGCCATTGTGCGGCTTCTTTCGTTTATGGAAAGAAAATTGCAACGCATGTTCTACTTTTGGAAAATAAAACCCTTAACCCTATAGAATGTCATGAAAAAGAAGTTGGCGCTGTTCGTGTTTGCCTTAATCGGATTTGTACAGGCAATGGCCCAGGACTATACTTTTAAGGTTCTGGTAAATAAAGGTAAGAATGAGATAAAGGCAGGTTCTGGCTGGCAGGTTATTAAGGTAGGTTCAAGCCTGAAATCTGATGATGAATTAAAGGTTGCTGAAAATGCATATGTCGGTCTGGTGCATGTAAGCGGTAAACCCATAGAAGTAAAGCAAGCCGGAAAGTATAAAGTTGCCGATCTGGCCAAGAAGGTAGGCAACGGCACAAGCGTGTTGAACAAGTATGCTGATTTTATACTTAGTGCCAACACACAAAAAGGAAACAGCATGCAGGCTACCGGAGCTGTACACCGTGGTTCAATTATACCACTCTATCTGCCGATCGCTACACAAAATCCTACTATCTATAATGATGTGATTATTATAAACTGGGATGTTGAAAAAATACCTGGCCCGTATGTAGTGAAGTTCAAGAGTTTGTTTGATGACGAACTCGCGACACGCGAAACAAGTGAGAGCAGCATTCAGGTAAATCTCGCTGACGCTGATTTTGCCAACGAAGACAATATACTGGTAACGGTAGAGTCGAAGAACGATCGTAATAAAGTATCGGAAAAATATACCTTGAAGCGTTTGTCGAAAGCCGATAAGGCCCGGATCAAAACATCGCTGAATGAGATCTCCGGTGAAACACAGGAAAATACAGCGATCAACAAATTGATTCTGGCAGGCTTCTACGAACAGAATTCGTTGCTGATCGATGCTGCCACGGCTTTCCAGGAGGCAATTAAACTTGCTCCGGATGTGCAGAGCTACAAAGATTTGTATAACGACTTTTTAATACGTAACAATTTAAAGGACAAGCCTTTGAATACGAAATAACCTACTCAAAAGGCTGCTGAAAAGCAGCCTTTTGTATTTCAGACTGGTTTGGTTGATAGCTTTATTCTCCTATTTTTGTGCTGCTTAAAAATCAACGTTCATGAGTGTACTGGTTAATAAAAATTCAAGAGTAATTGTTCAAGGATTCACAGGCGCGGAAGGTACTTTCCATGCCGGACAAATGATAGAGTACGGAACCAATGTAGTAGGAGGTGTAACTCCGGCGAAAGGTGGAACGGAGCATTTGGGAAGACCAGTATTTAATACGGTAAAAGAAGCTGTTGATAAGACAGGTGCAGATGTAACGATCATTTTCGTTCCGCCAGCATTCGCTGCTGACGCGATCATGGAAGCTGCTGATGCAGGTATAAAAGTAATTATCACGATCACCGAAGGTATACCTGTAAAGGATATGATGGTGGCGAAGAAATATATCAAGGACAAGAACGTAACGCTGATCGGTCCTAACTGTCCGGGGGTAATTACTCCGGGTGAAGCGAAAGTAGGTATCATGCCTGGCTTCGTATTCAAAAAAGGCCGAGTAGGTATCGTATCTAAATCCGGAACGCTTACCTACGAAGCTGCTGATCAGATTGTAAAAGCTGGTCTTGGTGTATCAACTGCTATTGGTATAGGTGGCGACCCGATCATCGGTACACCTACAAAAGATGCAGTTGAATTATTGATGAACGATCCTGAAACGGATGCCATCGTAATGATTGGCGAGATCGGTGGTAACTACGAACCGGTAGCTGCACGCTGGATCAAAGAAAACGGAAACAAGAAACCAGTTGTAGGATTTATTGCCGGACAAACAGCGCCTCCCGGAAGAAGAATGGGACATGCCGGTGCGATTATCGGTGGTGCAGATGATACTGCTGCAGCAAAGATGAGCGTAATGAAAGAGTGCGGTATTCACGTTGTAGAATCACCAGCGGAGATCGGTGAAACGATGCTGAAGGTTCTTTCGAAAAAATAACAGACAACAAGCAAGCAAAAAAAATAAAAGGCCAGTCTTAAAAGCTGGCCTTAAATTCTCTCTCGAGATAATCGTTCAGGTTATTCAATCCACGGAGCATATTCAAATGCTCAGCTTCATCATTAGCATTATCATTTTTATAAAGCACTTCGATAAAGAGGTCGCGCATCATATAGATATGAATCTTGCGGCCATTCTTTAAACGTGTTCCAAGCATTATACCTTTTTTCTTCAGATAACGAGCTTGTTTTTGGAGAGACATCTGCCTGAAAATAAAACGAAGTATCATAAAACTTAGTGCGGTTTGCCAAACATTGGCTAATTGCGCGCCAAAACAAAAAATCCTTGAAATCAAGTCGATTTCAAGGATCTTGTTCTGCTAAAGTCTTAGAATGGGAACGAAAATTTCTGAATTTGAAAAAATATCAGAAGTCATTCTTTACCTATAAAAGTTCGTTGGCCAGGTTTGCCAGTTCAGAGCGTTCACCTTTTTCTAACGTAATGTGTGCATATAGCTCATGGTCCTGCAGACGGTCGATGAGCGTGGAGAGTCCATTACTTTGTGAGTCGAGGTACGGTGTATCGATCTGGTATATATCTC
This sequence comes from uncultured Chitinophaga sp., assembly GCA_966211525.1. Taxonomy (GTDB): domain Bacteria; phylum Bacteroidota; class Bacteroidia; order Cytophagales; family Cyclobacteriaceae; genus Ohtaekwangia. Next base: position 46,752 of record CBIHOZ010000006.1, read on the forward strand.
CGGTAAAAATGATCTTCGTATTTTCTCCCGCACGGGTAATGATCGTTTTAACCTCGTGAGGTGTCAGGTTTTGTGCTTCATCTACAATGAAACATATATTCGAGAGACTTCGTCCCCGGATATAGGCCAGCGGGGTAATAACAAGTTTCTCCTGACTTACCATCTCGGTAATTTTCGAATACTCTTTATCGGTCTCGCTATATTGATTCTGTATAAACTTCAGGTTGTCCCACAGCGGCTCCATATAGGGGTTTACCTTCGATTTGATATCGCCCGGTAAATATCCGATGTCTTTGTTGCTGAGCGGAACAATCGGCCGCGCCAGGTAAATCTGTTTATACTCCCGCTTCTGCTCAAGTGCTGCTGCCAGTGCCAGCAATGTTTTACCTGTACCGGCAACACCTTGAATGGAGACCAGTTTTATTTCAGGTTTCAAAGCAGCATGAATAGCAAAGGTCTGTTCGGCATTACGCGGCTTGATGCCATATACCGAGCGTTTCTCTACGTGCTCCAGCATGCCGTTAAACGGATTGTAGTATGCGAGTGCCGACTTCTTGCCGCTCTTCAATATATAGTAATGATTCCGGAGCGGGTTTAATTTACCCAGCAGGTCCTGGGGCTGGCAGTAACCTTTTTCGTAGAGTAAATTAATGAGGTTGGCATCAATGTCTTCAATGATCGTGCGGCCGGTATATAGCGAAGATATATTCTGGACTTTGCCCGTAGTATAGTCTTCAGCCTGCAGCCCTAGTGATTTAGCTTTGAGACGAAGGTTTACATCTTTCGATACGAGAATAACGCGTTTACCTTTCTCTTCCTTCTGCAGTTGTAATGCTGCGTTGAGTATACGGTGGTCTGCCTTTACTTCATTAAAAACCTTGTTGGCATCTACAGCACTGTTGGTGTCCATTAACACCTTGAAATTTCCTTTACCCTTGCCGTTGATGGGGTTCCACTCCTGAAGCATACGGTCTTTCGCCAGCTTATCGATAAGCCGTATAAATTCACGTGCTTCAAAGTTTTTAGTATCGTTACCCTTCTTGAAATTATCGAGTTCTTCCAGAACCGTTATTGGAATGCCAACGTCATGCTCATCAAAGTTTAGGATAGAGTTGTGTTCATAAATAATGACAGACGTGTCGAGTACGAAGATTTTCTTCTCCTTCTTGGGTTTTGCCATGCTTCACAAAGAACATTAGGTTTAGCGTTGAACGAATCATCAGTAGAATTTACACCTCTCGGAAATTTCATGCGATGTGGTTCTCGGCTTCAAAATAGTATCATGTGTATTACTAAACTATTTCATAAGGGACACATGGAGCTCGCGTATGGCTCGTATCATTTCACTATGAAAAATACACTGCATCACGATTTCAAATGAAATCTAAAGAAAAGGTTATGATTTGAGAACATGCAGGAAAGAAAACTTTTTTCATAACTTTACGACCCCGTTCGGGGAATCGTTATCCGTTAGTAGTTATTCGTTAACCGTGAGTTAAACATGCCGAGCAGAATAATAATCAGAATGTGTTGTGAAGAGACTTAAATGCGAGAGTAAATATCTCCGCGTTCATTCGGTGCTACGCGAAGCACATCAGCCAATACAAGAAGGACTAATTTTTTGGACGCGTAGAATTTCTTCAGGCCACTGATCTCTATAAACTTCTTTAGTGTTATCGTGTTGTGCGCATCGAGATATTGCATAAGCAAATGTTCATACTCACCATAGTTAAAGCGTATATCTTTTTTGTGTTGTGCGCGCTTCGCGATCTCGCGCACTTCGCGACTGGCTTTTATACTTTTGTCTTCTACACGTACAAAGCATTCTTTCTCTTGCTCGTTGTGAAATATATAGTGTGGCTTTCGGTTGCTCTCCGGTATCTCGTATTGAATTACGGTTCGTGCATTGCCAACGGGTATATATTCTTCTTTATATACCAACGATGGTTTGCATTTCTCTAACGCTTGTTTGATAACGTGCGATTCATCCTCCGGATGTTTCAGTCCGGGTATAGTCAAATCATCACCAATGCCTACTAATAATATTCCTCCTTTGGTGTTGGCGAGGGCAATCATTTCGCGTACAATCTTTTCCGGGAAGGCAGCCTTGCGTTTGAATTCAAGCGTAAGCCCTTCACCTTGTGCTACCAGTTTTTTTAGCTGCTGCACTTGCTGTGGATTGAAGGTGACTGACTCCTGAAGTTTCATACGTATATATTGCTGAAAGGAGAAACGCTAAAACTAACGTGTTGCTGTGAATATTTTCATGCCTGCTCCCCGGAATTATTTTTCCGGAGAATGAGACAATTGTGTGTGCTGCTATAAAACAATAACTTCCTGTGTGCAGGAAGTTATTGGTAAAGATGTTCTGTTTATTAAAACTTGCCTCGTGCAAATTCATCATCGTCATCTTCCTCTTCACCCGGTCGCGGCAGTGTAAACATACTGCTGAGCAAATCTTTGAATTGAAGACCGGCGGTTAAATTATGTTTGCTGATGAGGCTATATTCAGCCAATCCGTGCAATGCAAATTCCATCATGAACAGCTTCGTTCCTGCATCCTGATTTTTATGAAACTCATTTACTAACTCCGATAAACCGGGAACAGATTTCAATGCTTTTTCAAATTCATTTTGCTGCATGTTGTGAAGCAGGTCTACCGTGTTACCTTCACCGAACCAGTCTGCAACTTTTTTATATGGACTTTTCTCTTTCTGTTTTCTGAACTTATCAGGATCAGGGAAGTAATTCAGGAACTGTGTACGCAAAGCTTTACCAATCAGATTTTGCGCTACTATTCCCGGGCCTTCCTGTTCGCCTTCATATACCAGCTCTACTTTACCGGTTATAGCAGGCACTACACCTATAAAGTCGGCTACACGAATCGCTGTATTTTTTTCCTGGTTAATGATCGTTCTGCGCTCAGCAGCTGCTACCAGGTTTTCATAGGCAGATATAGTGAGGCGGGCGGAGACACCACTCTTCGCATCTACATATTCACTCTTGCGTGCTTCAAAGGCGATTTGTTCGATCAGGTCTTTAGCGATTTCATTTACCGTTACCGCGCTGCGTTGCTCTTCTTTGAGACGCGCTTCCTGCTGCGTAATGCGTTTGCCTATATCCAGTGTCTTCGGATAGTGTGTAATGATCTGGCTGTCGATACGATCTTTCAACGGAGTAACGATGCTACCGCGGTTAGTATAGTCTTCCGGGTTGGCTGTAAACACAAACTGTATATCCAGCGGCATACGCAGTTTAAAACCGCGAATCTGTATATCGCCTTCCTGTAAAATGTTAAAGAGTGCTACCTGTATACGGGCCTGCAAATCCGGCAATTCGTTAATTACAAATATACTCCGGTTCGAGCGTGGTATTAATCCGAAGTGAATCACGCGTTCATCCGAATACGGCAATTTTAATGTAGCAGCTTTTATAGGATCAACATCACCAATCAGATCGGCAATGGAAACATCGGGTGTTGCCAGTTTCTCGGTATAGCGCTCATCACGATGCAGCCATGCTATAGGTGTCGCGTCACCCAGCTCCTGGATCTTGTCACGGCCGTAGCGCGATATAGGTTCCAGCGGATCATCGTTCAGTTCAGAACCTTCTATATAGGGTATATATTCATCCAGCAGTTTTACCATGAGGCGCGCCAATCGCGTTTTAGCCTGTCCACGTAAACCAAGTAAGTTTACATCATGGCCCGCCAGTATAGCACGCTCGAGGTCGGGGATAACGGTTTCTTCATAACCCCATATACCTTCAAATACAGTTTCTTTATTGCGGAGTCTTTTAATAAGATTTTCGCGCAGCTCTTCTTTTGTCGTGCGTGATCTATAGCCAGTCTTTTTTAGTTCTCCGAGGGTTTTAACAGATGTATGATGCATAGTATGTGTAATTCAAAAAAGGATAAGCCGAAGTATATATCGGCAGTTGATTATAAATTCTTGGTTCTGTTTCTTTTGAAATCTTCAAAGACAAGATTCCCCAGACCTTCCAGGCTGCTATAGTAGGCATTGCCATTATTGGCCTTTGTAAATTCACGCACAAATGATTTCAGGTAAGGGTCTGTAGCAATCATAAAAGTAGTAACGGGTATTTTTAATTTTCTAAGTTGCCCGGCCAGGTTTAGTGTCGTGCTCAAAATCTTCTGATCAAGTCCGAAAGCATTCTTATAGTACTTTATACCTTGCTTGATACAGGTAGGCTTTCCATCCGTGATCATGAAGATCTGCTTGTTGGCATTTTTGCGTCTGCGCAAAATGTCCATCGCTAATTCAAGACCTGCCACCGTGTTGGTGTGATAGGGCCCAACCTGCAGGTACGGTAAATCTTTGATCTCGATCTGCCACGCGTCATCACCAAACACCAGTATATCCAATGTGTCTTTCGGATACTTTTTGGTGATCAGTTCAGCCAAAGCCATGGCTACTTTTTTAGCCGGTGTAATGCGATCTTCTCCATATAGAATCATGGAGTGCGATATATCGATCATGAGTACGGTAGAGGTCTGCGTTTTATACTCACTCTCCATTACTTCAAGATCTTCTTCCGTCATGAAGAAATTATCGAGACCGTGATTGATCTGCGCATTGCGCAGTGAGTCGGTCACCGAGATTTGTTCGAGCGTATCGCCAAACTCATAGTCGCGTCTTTCGGTGGTCTGTTCATCACCACGGCCGCTGTGGGATGTATTATGTTCTCCCTGTTTTGTCTTTTTTAGTTTGCCAAATATCTCTTCCAGTGCCGATTGACGTAAGTTTTGCTCGCTCTTGGCTTTGAGCTTAAACTCGCCACGCGGACCTTCATCGGTGATGTAGCCGTTTCGTTTTAAGTCTTCTATAAAATCACCAATACCATATTTGTCATTGGTTAATCCGTACTGTCTGTCAACTTCGGTGAGCCATTGCAAGGCTTCTGAAACATTTCCCGAGGTGATCAGGATGAGTTGCATGAAAACCTTGAGCAGTTTTTCGAAGTCGCTTTTACCGGAATCCGGCGGGGGCGCATATTTTGAGAATCTGTATCCGAGCATATCTGTCTGAGTATACTTCTCTAAACCATTAATTTCGGGTTTCTGTTTCGGCTTCAAAATTTAATTTTCCAAAAGATTCACCGTGTATGTAAGAATTCTGCGGGAATCGGAAAGTGCCGTTAAACCGACTTATATACCTTTGAACAACATTTAATCCTGACTGTATGAAAAAATCTGTAGCAATATTCACGGTTCTGGCTATCGTTCTTTCGTCCTGTGGTTTCCATACGTGCCCTACGTATGCCAAGAAGACTCAGAAGAAAGAAGTTGTAAAAGTTACAAAAGAAACTCGCATATAACGCTTATACCTTTACCTAATCAATACCTGGACAATAAAGAAGCCATCCTGTAATCCGGGATGGCTATTTATTTTTTTAGCGCAACGTTACGAACGTTTATCGCGCATCGTACCATATATATAGTCCCACAGCGGAGAAGATACGCCAAATACAATCTCTCCATCCTTGTAGTGATGTATACTATGGTTAATCCATAATACTTTCAGAAAATTTTTAGGAGGCTGATATGCATGCACCATATAGTGTACGGACAGGTACGCTGCATAGCCGACCAAAAATCCCGGCAGGAATGCAAAAACAAAATCGCCTATCACCAGCCTTAAAAGCAGTAGCAACACCGTTGCTATAGTAATGCTCAGCAGCGGAGGCATGGCGAGCCGGTCTTTATCTTTTGGAAATTCGTGATGTACACCATGCAATGTATACTGCAGCTTTGCGCGAAGCCGTGTATAGGTTTGCATGTGAAAGAGGTGGCGGTGTGTTATATACTCCACCCATGTAAAGGCAATTACACCCAGGCCGAATAAGCCCACGGTTGTTATAGCATTCAGGGATGTATGGGTAACACTCCAGTATAATAAGACAGAAGAGTATAAAAAGAAGATGGCAAGCGGTACCGATATATGTGTGCGAGACAACTTCTCGAGTATAGGGTTTTGAAAAAGCTGTTTTGTTCCTTTATTCTTAGGTAGTACCTCTGCTTCCATACCGTTGATCAACTTTTTTGTGCGAAATTATCACCACAGAATTCTCGTACAAATATATTTAACGGTTATACTGCGGATTTTGCTGCCGATTTTACCAGTATTTTTTGATAGTAATTTTCATATACCGGCAATATTTTGCTGATATCAAATTCTTGTGCCCGCTTCAATGCGTTCTGTTTAAAGCGTGGCAGGTTGCTCGGATCGAGTACGAAGAGTGATTTACGTGTCATATCTTCCACATCTCCCACAGGACTCATGAATCCGGTAACCCCTTGTACATTGAGTTCGGGTAGCCCTCCCGTGTTGGTAGATATAACCGGCACTTCACACGCCATGGCTTCGAGTGCTGCCAAACCGAAGCTCTCTTTTTCAGAAGGCATCAGGAAGAGATCGGCTACTGATAGTACTTCTTCAACGGCTTCAAGTTTACCAAGGAAACGTATATCATCACATATACCCAGCTCGCGACACATCTTCTCGGCATGATTACGCTCCGGTCCATCGCCTATCATTAACAACTTTGCCGGGATCTCTCTGCGCACATTGGCAAAGATCTGTATAACATCGGGTATACGCTTTACCTTGCGGAAGTTGGAAGTGTGCACGACAAGCGACTCACCGTTGGGGCAGATCGCTTTCTTGAAATGATCTTTCTTCTGCTTCTTGAATTTTTCGAGGTCGATGAAGTTCGGTATAACTTCTATATCATTCAGAATCTGAAAGTATTGAAATGTTTCGCGCTTGAGATCTTCGGATACGGCCGTTACGCCATCCGATTGATTTATACTAAAGGTAACAACCGGTTCGTATGATGGATCTTTACCTACCAGTGTTATATCGGTACCGTGCAGTGTAGTTACTACAGGTATATAAATTCCCTGTGAGCGGAGTATCTGCTTGGCCATATAGGCTGCCGATGCGTGTGGTATAGCATAGTGTACATGCAGCAGATCGAGCTTCTCATTCTTCACTACACTTACCATTTTGCTGGCAAGGGCCAGTTCGTAGGGCTGAAATTCAAAGAGCGGGTATGACCGGAAATCGACTTCGTGGTAGTATAGGTTTTCATTCAGAAAATCCAACCGGGTTGGCTGCGAATAAGTTATGAAGTGAACTTTGTGACCTTCCTGCGCGAGCGCTTTTCCTAATTCTGTTGCTACTACACCGCTTCCCCCGAAGGTAGGGTAACATACAATGCCAATTTTAATTTGTTCCACTGGTGGTTGGTTTTGTTACATGCATTAACCTTTTTCAGGTACTGTAAGTTTCTTACATTTTGTTAAATTATTGTGAATGCAGGCAATAATTGAAGATTGACTGGTAAATAACATCCTGTATACGCGACCGTATGTTGCTGGAGATTAGTCGTGTGTTACGATCTGGATATACCCGGTTCGACAAAAATATATAGACCATGTTAAACTCCGGATCAATCCACATACATGTGCCGGTAAAGCCGGTGTGACCATAGGTAAGCGGAGAAGCAGTAAGCGATGTAGGACTGTTCCATTCGCTTTGCACCGGTCTGTCCCAACCAATAGCCCTGCGTCCTTTATACATTTTGGTAGCGAAGGTGCGTACCGTTTCCGGTTTATAGTATTGATACCCACCATATTTACCTTCTTGCAAAAGCATTTGCCCGAGCTTGGCCAGGTCAAGCGCACTGCTGAAGAGTCCGGCATGGCCGCTTACACCACCCATCATAGCTGCGCGTTCATCATGTACCGTGCCGGCTATTAACTTCTTCCGGTATATCTTGTCGAACTCCGTAGGTGCTATAGCCTGTACCGATAGTTGTTGGTTGTCGGTGGGGTTGAAGCGTGTTGTATAGGCACCAAGCGGTTCGTAAAAATTCTGCGCAAGAAAGTCATCCAGCGGTTGGTTTAGTACACGCTCGGCAATGTGTTGCATGATCATCAAACCTAGATCGCTATAGCGATAGGTATAGGGTGTTCGCGGAATTTTATCAGCCATCTTTGATTGGATGATCCACGACCAAACCGAATCTTTCATCGCCTGCGAACCATATAGCCCCGGAGCTACCGGGAAGGGATGCGCTGCATCGCGCTTGCGGCTATAAAACTGCGGCAGAAATGTAGTGTCTTTCATCGTCTGCGGCCATAGCGGTATAAAGGGCGCAAGCCCCGCCTGGTGTGTAAGCATATCGATGATGGTAATATCTTTTTTGTTGCTGTTACGAAGCTCCGGTAAATAGAACGATGCTTTTTTGTTCAGATCAATCAACCCCTTCTCATACATAAACATGGTAGCCTGCAAGGTTGCCGATACTTTGGTAAGGGAGGCCAGATCATATATAGTATTTTCCGTTACTGGTGTCTTTTTCTCGTAAGTCAGGTATCCGAACGATTTATCATAGATAACTTTTCCGTTGCGTGCTACCAATACCTGGCATCCCGGTGTTGCCATGTTGCGAATAGCTTCTTTGGCAATGCTGTCAATCTTGCTGAGTATATGACTGTCCATGCCGGCATCCTCAGGAGTAGAGTAGGTGAGCCTGTTTATAGCCGGTACTATATTTCCCGTGCCGCTCTGCAACTGGTCGCTGATCTTCATAGGTAACTGCGCATCGGCCGTAAGTCCTCCGAAAATTACCTGCGGCATGGCCTCCAGCATTTCCTCTGTATTAGTATAGGCGGTTACAACGGTAGAATACTGTGCAGCCGTGCGAAGAAATTCTTCATTGCCAAAATCACATAATATAACATCGTGCTCGCGAAAATTCTCCAGTAGTTTTTTCAGCTCTGCTAATTTTTCCGGTGGTGTTTGCGGATATATACCTATAATACACGTAAGCAATTGTTTGCCAGCCGCCAGTGTTGTAAGCTCCCGCTGCTGATGCAATGCGTAACGATCGGCATGTATATACCGCGATACATAATGAAATAGCTCATCCGGCTTCTGCGTGGTGTCGCTGGTTATGTATATAAATCGTTTGTTGTCTAGTACAGATACCGGCAATACGTTGTCGCTGTTTTTTAAAACGGTTATAGCAGCTTGTTGTAATTTCTTGTTGAGAAGGTGGGCCTGTGGCGAGTTAAGTTTTAGTAAAAGATTGTCGGTGTTGATTGTGTTCTTCCTCCATAAACCTGCATCATATTTTGCTGCGAGGATTTTCTTCACACTGTTGTTCAGTTGTTCTTCCAACGCTTTATCTCTGCGTACCTGTCGTCTTATTTTACGAATGGCAATGTTTATATCCTTTGGGTATAAAATGATGTCGTTGCCAGCCTGCAGCGCATAGAGCGATGCAAGTCCTTCGCTGTTCTTCTCCTGTATAGGCGGTACGTTGCGCAGGTCTGCAAAGGCAAGTCCCTGGTAGTTCATATTTTTCTTTACCCAATCGCCAATGAATAAAGACGACAACATCTGTGACGTAAAATTATTCTTGCGTGCCAGGTTCATGTTGGTGTAGAACAACGGCAACTCGGTGCTGCCGGGAACAAAACCCATCAACCGGTTTTCAAAAAGTTTACGGAAAGTATATACCTGCGCAGTGTCAACGGTAGGTTGAATAATCGGCCAGCCTTTTTGTACATCGGTTATGGTTATACTCTGCACAGGAAAGTTTTTTACACACGCCAGCACTTGTTCATCGGTCATGCCTTTCATAAAGGCAATGGCTTTGTTGGTGATACGATATTTATTTTCTCCGAAAGACTGATACTTGAGTGTAGTAGAAGCATTCATTTCTACCGTTGGGGCAAAGCTCAGGTTTACGCCTACCATTTTTAATTGCTGTGCTATAGCTTTGCCGAGTTCATACAACAGCGAGTCGTTTCGTATAGCCCCCAGCACCAGTGGCGATGGGTATGTAATCGTGCTATCTATACTCATACCGAGGCCACCTTCAGCATCCTGCGAAACAAAAAGCGGTATATCGGTTTGCTCTTGGAATCGGCGAACTTGGTTGGCGAGTTGTAACGGATTCCCGCCGGTGAGAATAATGCCACCGACTTGTTCATTTTTTACTTTCGATCGTATTTCGCTGAGTGCGGCAGCGTCACCCTGCGTAGGCACCGGCAACATAAACAACTGACCGATTTTCCGGTTGGTGTTCAGTGCATTGAAAACACTATCGACCCATGCTTCGCGACTGAGCTGGGCAAATGTTGAAACGAAACAAAATAAAAGCGTACACAGACTGAGAGTCTTCTTAATCATCCGGTTATAGAAGTTTAAAAAATGGAGCGATAAGCCAACTTTCGTGAGCGAAGTTAATGGTTAAATTTTTAACGATAAATTCCGGGCAACATTTCACCGGGCAGATCTAAAAATCTGGCGAATCCTTTTATAAAATTTACCACCTTTGTAATTCCACAATTTGCAAGATTGCGTTCATGCCCGACATCATTCAGCTATTACCCGATTCCATTGCAAACCAGATTGCTGCTGGTGAGGTTGTGCAGCGTCCGGCATCTGCTGTAAAAGAATTGATGGAGAATTCCATTGATGCCGGGGCAAAAAATATCAAGCTCATCATTAAAGAAGCCGGTAAAACTTTGTTACAGGTGATTGATGATGGCATTGGTATGTCGGAAACCGATGCACGCATGAGCCTCGAGCGACATGCTACTTCCAAGATCCGAAAGGCTGAAGATCTTTTTGAACTGTATACCATGGGCTTTCGTGGTGAAGCGCTTGCTTCCATCGCGGCTGTGGCGCAGGTTGAATTGAAGACGCGGCCCGCAGACCAGGAGTTGGGAACCTGTATAGTGGTGGAAGGATCGGATGTAAAAAAACAGGAGCCCGTAGCCTGCGACAAAGGAACGAGCATCAGTGTTAAAAATCTTTTCTATAATATACCCGCCCGAAGAAATTTTTTGAAGTCGAACCCGGTAGAGTTGAAGCACATTATCGATGAATTTCAGCGGCTGGCATTGGCGCACCCGGAAATTACATTCTCGTTTATTCAGAATGATGAACAGGTATATGATTTACCGGCCACCAAGCTCAGCCAACGGGTAGTAAATCTCTTTGGAAAATCGTACAAAGAACAACTCGCTACATGCCAGGAGGAAACCGATACGGTAAAAGTAACTGGCTATGTAGGTAAGCCAGACTTTGCACGCAAAACCAGGGGCGAACAATTTTTGTTTGTGAATCGCAGGTTCATTCGCAGCAATTATCTGAACCATGCTGTGATGACGGCCTTCGAAGGATTGATTGTTGAGAACAGTTTTCCGTTCTATGTACTGTTTATTGAAATCGATCCGAAACATATTGATGTGAATGTTCATCCTACAAAAACAGAAATCAAGTTTGATGATGAACGTGCAGTATATGCGGTAGTGCGTGCTGCTGTGCGACAGGCAATTGGTTCGCATAACTTAACACCGGCTATAGATTTCAATGCTGATGTTAATTTTATTTCGAAGCTTAACAATGCCAACAGTCAGTCGAAGCAGGTTTACTTCGAAGAACGATTCAGTACCGCGCTGCATCGCTCGAACTCCGAAAACTGGGAGAAACTATACGAGGCTCCGGAAGTGAAACCTGCGGAGATAAAACAACAGGATGTCATCGAAACATCGGGCGTGCAGACGCTGCGTTTTGAGAGTGCAATAAATCAATCTAGCCCCGCGACTGCATCAGAAGAAAAGGCTTTGTTCCAACTTCATGCGCGATACATCGTTAAACAGGTGCGGTCTGGCATGATGATTATAGAGCAACAGGCTGCACATGAACGTATACTGTTTGAAAAGTTTTTGAACCAGCTCAAAAATAAATCCGGACAAAGTCAGCAGAGTTTGTTTCCGCAGGCGATAACATTCAGTGCTGCCGATTTTGCGTTAGCGCTGGAGATGCAGCAGGAGATTGAAGCGCTGGGTTTCCGATTCGATGTGTTTGGTAAAAATACGTTGGTAGTAAATGGTGTGCCGGCCAACGTGCAGGCCGGTAACGAAAAAGAATTGTTCGAAGGATTGATCGAGCAGTTTAAAGTAAACCAGTCGGAGCTGGCGTTGCCGTTGCAGGAAAACCTGGCGCGTGCGCTGGCGAGACGTGCTTCGATTAAAACCGGACAGCCGCTGGTGCGCGAAGAGATGCAGGCGCTGGTAGATAGTTTGTTTGCGTGCTCAACATCAAACTACTCGCCGGATGGCAAACCGACATTTTTTATTTTTGAATTGAATAAAATTGAAAGTTATTTTCGATAACCTCGGATAGAATACCGGGTACTACAGGATTAATTAAGATATACTATATGCTCAGACTCACACCGGTTGTTAGAAGTATCATTATTATAAATGTTATTGTATTCATAGCAGAACTGATTGCTCCTAAAATGAATTTTGGCGATTGCTTTGGTGGCGGCATGGGATACGATGTACAGAATGATATCATAACAGGATTCCTGTCGATGTGGAACACTCGCACCGATTGTTTCAGACCCTACCAGCTCTTTACCTATATGTTTGTGCACGGAGGCTTTATGCATATATTCTTTAATATGCTTACGCTCGCCTTTATGGGGCCTATGCTGGAATCGTATTGGGGAACGAAACGTTTTACCATGTTCTATATGGTTACCGGTATTGGTGCCGGAATATTTAATATCATCGTAGATCGCTACCTGGGTGTTGGTTCTTATGGTATAATGCTGGGCGCTTCCGGTGCTATCTATGGTGTACTGATGGGGTTTGGTATGATGTTTCCGAATATGGAGATCATGCTGCTGATACCTCCTATACCGATCAAGGCAAAGTATCTTGTTATTTTACTGGGCGGTATGAATTTCTTTATGGACAAAAGCGGAAATGTAGCACACTTCGCTCACCTGGGCGGTGTGATCTTCGCGTTCCTGCTCATTACAGCCTGGCGAAAACGGGGAGACTTGAGTTAGAAAGCAGGGTATAATAATTTCGAAAATTGCTATAACAGCAACAGTATATGTTTGACGATTTTAAGAACGCGTTTAGCCGGTATAACAATGCACACGTGCAGTTGATCATCATCAACGTAGTGGTGTTTTTGGCAATGGCGGTGATTACGGTAGTTGCTACCATAAGTAAGTTTCCTGAAATAGCAGAGTGGCTGCATCGGCAGGTAGCAATTCCGGCTCCCTTCATGGCCTATATAGTAAAGCCGTGGACGATCATTACGTATGCATTTGTGCATGACCTCGGAGATATATTTCATATACTCTTTAACATGCTGTTCCTGTACTGGTTCGGTAAGTTGTTTGTGGAGTATTTGGGAAGCGACAAACTCGTTGCTGTATATGTGTTGGGAGCACTGGCCGGCGGTATAGCATATTTGTTAGTATATAACTTCATTCCGTTCTTCATGGAACGAACTCCGGGGTTGGGGATGATTGGGGCATCAGCGGCTGTATATGCTATTGTGGTTGCAACGGCTACGTTGTTACCCGACTATACCTTCTTCTTGTTGTTTCTCGGTCCGGTTAGGATTAAATATATAGCAGCGTTTTATATCATAGCGTCATTCGTAGGAACCATTTCGGCAAACGCAGGCGGAAATATAGCCCACCTCGGTGGCGCACTGATTGGTTTTGTATATATCAAACAACTTCAGGCAGGTTCGAACTGGGGAAGCTGGGTTACAGCCACCATCGATTTCTTTAAGGGCTTATTCAAGCCGCGTCTCCGGGTAAAAGTATCGTACCGTAATGAAAATACATCGGGTAAATCTGCAGCACAACCCAAAGGTTCTTCGATTTCGCAAGCTGAGATCGATGCTATACTCGATAAGATTTCAGATGGCGGCTATGAGAGTTTAACCAAAGAGGAAAAGGATAAACTCTTCAACGCCAGCAAAAAACAATAAGCTTTAGCGCATTATCAACGCGTTAGCTACCCATTGGTAAATGAGTACACCGAAGATGAATACGGTTGAAAGTACTCCCGTATCACCAGTTGCTATAAACTCATACATGGCACCTATGCCTACGAGTGCCAGTGCGATGGTATAAATAACAAGTATAGTTCGTGAACTCTGCTTTCGGGCATTGTACATGGATGAGAGCGGAATCATCATCGCTATACCGTAAATGCCAAGCATCACGAACAGAACATCTCCGGTAAATAGTGCCGTAATAAATCCGACTACACTCAATCCAAAAGCTATACCTACAAAGTTGGAGGAACTTGTTTCGTCTTCTGTCAGCGCGTAACGTCCATATACATTCAGTCGCAGAAATAAATTGGACAGTGGCGTGATAACCCAAGTTGAAATAGCAAATGCTGTGTAGAGATATATGATCGGGTAGAGGATTACTCCAAGTTGAGGGTTGTTCTCAGCAGCGCCTCGTAATACACGAACACCTATATATAGGCCTATAATAATCGCCCACTGCGCCTGTCCCTTAAAGTTCGAAATCCAGAATGCATACTTCAGGAAAATGCGATAAAACCAGTAACGAGCTTTCAGTCCTTCTACAAGTCCGGCTTTTGCATAGCTATAATTAGGGTTGATCTTTAGTGCCTCGCGAAAATGTTCGAGTGCTTTTTTGTGATCCCCTTTTTCCAGTAAGCTCCAACCGAGGTTGGTATGCGTTAATTCATTCTCCGGATTTTTATTTAACGCTTCCTGTATGGTTGAATAGGCTTCGTCTTTTTTATCGAGCTTGTATAGCGCAGTTGAGCGGGTGTTGAGACATTGCAAATTGTCAGGATCACTTTCGAGTCCTTTGTTAGCGTACTCAAGCGCTTCGTTCCATTCTTTCTGATTGATTTTAATGGCCGCGAGTAATCCGAAGTAATCAGCGTTGTGCGGATCGTATGCTATAGCATTACGGATAAATTTCTCCGCCTCTTTCATATTGTCGGCCTTGAAATAGAACAACGACTGCAGGTATAGCAGGTAATCGTTATCAGGCTCGCGACCGATAGCATTCTGAATTACCTGGAGTGCTTCCTGCTGTTTATCAAGTTCTGATAAACATATAGCGAACAACGCTAACGCAAGCGTGTTGTTCGGATCGCTTGCCAGTACAGATCGTAGCTCGGTTTCGGCATCTTTGTAACGTTGCTGGTTAACAAGCTGCTGCGCTCTTTCCAATTGCGGATTAATCATTTCTTGATTTTTAAATACTCCAGAATTTCATCGTACAGACCTGAATCATTTGCATACAACGCGTAGTTACGAGCGGTATTAAACCATTCCTTTGTAGATGGCTTAACTTGCTTCAATGAAGCGAGCAGATCTTTGGTGCGTATAGGCTGGGGGATACCTTTCTCAAACGACTCTCTTAATTTTTCTTCAATCGCTATATCTATTACTGCGCGCAGGTCGGCTCCCGAAAAATCAGCAGTCTGTTTTGCCAACGCAGCGTAATCAACATTATCAAGCGGTTTATCTTTCAGCAATATTTTCAGAATGGAATTTCTTCCTTCTATATCCGGTGGCTGTACAAAAATAATCCGGTCAAATCTTCCCGGTCTTCTGAATGCACCATCGAGATGCCACGGAGCATTGGTAGCACCGAGTATAAGAACACCATCGTTGGAAGCATCAAGTCCATCCATCTCGGTAAGAAACTGGTTGATGAGTGTCTTGCTTGAAGAATGCCGCATATCCGAGCGACTTGCTCCCAGCGCATCAATCTCATCAAAAAATAAAACGCAGGGAGTTCTTCTTCGGGCCAGTTCAAAAATCTGGTGAAGTTTACTTTCACTTTGTCCCATCCACATATCAAGTACATCATGTATACCTACCGATATAAAGCTGGCGTTGATTTGTCCTGCGGTAGCACGCGCCAGGTGAGTCTTGCCACATCCCGGAGGACCGTATAAAAGTATACCTCCGCCAACCTTTTTGCCATACGCCTTGTATAGCTCGGGGTGTAGCATCGGTTGTATGATCTTTATCTTGATCTCTTCCTTCACTTTGTTCATGCCGCCCACATCATCAAAGTTTATCGTGGGGCGTTCCATGTTACGCACTTCGCGTTCTATAGAGTCGAGCAGTTCCTCCACTTCTCCCTGGGGTGCAGACGAAGGCTTTCGCAGGTGTTGATCCAGTTCTTCATCCAGCAGCGAAGGGTTTAACTGCAACGCCTGTTTGTAGTAATCTATAGCTTTGTTGCGTTCTTCATTTCGTAGCAGCGAACGGCTTAGCAACATCAGCAGGCTTACATCGTTGGGCTTTAATTCAATGAGGTCTTCGAGTATAACAATGGCTGTGGAATACTTCTGCTGCGCAAAGTATATTTTAGCCAGACCGGATTTAGCCTGTATATTCTGCGGCTCGGCTTCGAGTACAATTTTATATTCGGCTTCTGCTTCCTGCAGCAGGTTGCTGTTCAGCAACGCTTCTGCCAGTGTTAAACGTAAGGGTATATTTTGCGGAGAGAGTTTAAGAGCTTCCCGTAAATTCTGAATGAGTTCTTCCTGCATATATGAACACAATTTGACTGAAAGATGCAAAGTTTGATCAGCTCGCGCAATACACGGTTACAATATGTATAGTCGCGCGAGGTTTATGATTTATTGGCCAACTGTCCGCAGG
The DNA here is from genome assembly GCA_966211525.1 of uncultured Chitinophaga sp. Taxonomy (GTDB): domain Bacteria; phylum Bacteroidota; class Bacteroidia; order Cytophagales; family Cyclobacteriaceae; genus Ohtaekwangia. The sequence goes on from CBIHOZ010000006.1 coordinate 63,284, forward strand.
CAGCATCTATATCTTTGCCGCGGCTCTTGCGTATGCGTGTAGTAATACCGTGGCTTTCGAGCAGGTGCATATACATGTCCAGCACTTCCGTGGAGGCCTGCTGAAATTCGCCATCATCAATCGGGTTATACTCGATGAGATTTACTTTCGAAGGAACGATCTTGCAGAACTTCAGTAACGCTTTGGCATGTTCTTCGGTATCATTGATACCTTTCCAAACAACATACTCGTAGGTAACTTTTCGTTTTGTTTTATCATACCAGTAACGGAGTGCATCGCCTAATTCATCCAGCGGGTTGGTATCGTTGATCGGCATGATAGACGAACGTGTTTTGTCCAGCGCAGCGTGCAGTGATACAGCCAGGTTAAACTTCACACCATCATCAGCCATTTTTATAATCATCTTGGCAATGCCCACGGTAGAAACGGTGATTCGTTTCGATGCCATGTTCAATCCTTTCTGCGAAGTAATCTTGTCGATGGCAGAGATCACGTTGCTATAGTTCAGCAACGGTTCGCCCATTCCCATGAAAACTATATTTGTGAGCGGTCGTCCAAAAAATAATTCAGCTTGTTCCTTGATGGCCACCACCTGGTCGTAAATCTCGTCAGGTGTTAAGTTACGCTGGCGTTTCAGTCGTGCTGTTGCGCAGAACTTGCACGCGAGGCTGCAACCTACCTGGGACGATACGCACGCTGTGATGCGCTTCTCCGTAGGAATGAGCACAGATTCCACCACCATGCCATCGAAAAGCGTAACTGCATTTTTGATCGTGCCATCGGCACTGCGCTGCATGTGGTCTACCTTGATGTGATTGATGGTGAAATGTTCCTTCAGCATATCGCGAAGGCCGATGGAGAGATTCGTCATCTGGTCAAAACTCTTGGCCGCTTTATTCCAGAGCCACTCGTAAACCTGTTGAGCCCGGAATGCTTTTTCTCCATGCTGCACGAAAAATTCCTTTAATTCGTCCAGTTTAAGCTTTCGTATATCGCGTTTAGAAACTGTCTCCACCATAACGGGTGCAAAGGTACGCAAGAAAAATATTAACCTTTCATCTGTGTAGGATTCTGGCGCGAATCAAAATCTACAGATCAACGTTTTTGTTTTATATAATCCCTGATGATTTTTTGAATTCATCCGCTGTATAAATTCTTCCGGCTTTTATGTCTTCCTCAGCTTTTAATGCGCTTGCAATCGCTGCTTCTTCGGCTTTCAACAATCGTTCGATCATCACTTCCCGTTCTGCTTTTTTAAGCTCTTCGTTGCTGTCCATGTTTTCAGAAATATCATTTTATTCTCACAAAAATTTTGGTCTCGCATGCGCGCGATGCGTTGGAAATGATCAGAGAATCGGCTTCAAATTTCTCTACGGTAAAGCTCTCCAGTATGGTACGTGATTTTTTATCCAGAAAATAGAGCGCATCACCATTAAACTTATACAGCAGCGATTTCGAATTGTAAGATTTACTTTTACTCACAATACGCGTACTCTCTTCGGCTACATTTTTTTCTTTGAACTGAATTACCTGCGGTGTAGCACCCGACATACTTTTCATGTCATCAACAACTTCTTCTATACCGGTCTCTTCATTGCTGTCCAGGTTTTCATCCAGGCAACTGGTTTGTTTAACGAGTTGCCATTTGCCAATAATAGATTGCGCGTGGGATGTAGCATAACTTGAGCATACAGCAAGGGCTACCATGAAAAGGGCTATACGAGCATTCATAAAACGTCAGGTTTATATCACAATTTACTCAAAATTTAGGCCACACGCTTTCATCATCGATACAGCTTTTGAAAACTCACTTTATTGCGCGAAATTCCGGCCCTTCAGAAAGCTAAATCAATATGACAAAAAGTAACGCAATTGTACTTACCGGTGGATTCCTCGACACCGGCAGCTCTAAGACTGCGCACGGATTGATCCGCGGCACAGATCGCTTTACGATCGTTGGCGTCATCGACAGTAAACATCCGGGTAAAGATGCCGGTGAAGTACTGGACGGACGTAAACGAAATATTCCGATCTATGCATCCATCGCTGATTTTGTGAAGAATGCTCCTGTAAAAGCTACACATTGTGTAGTGGGCGTTGCTACCAAAGGCGGTGTAATTCCTGATTCACTTCGGGCGCTGCTCAAAGAGGCATTGGATAGCGGGTATAACCTGGTGAACGGTTTACATGAATATGTATCGGATATACCGGAGCTGGCTGACCTCGCGAAACAAAAAGGACTTGAAATTATTGATGTTCGTAAACCTAAAAAATTCAGAGACCTTCATTTCTGGACTGGCAAAATAAAAGAAGTGAAGTGTCCGAAGATTGCTGTGTTGGGAACCGACTGCGCTTTGGGTAAACGTACAACCACACGATTTCTCGTAGAGGCTATGCGCAAAGCCGGCTATAAGGCGGAGATGATCTATACCGGCCAAACCGGTTGGATGCAAGGCGCTAAATATGGTTTTGTTTTCGATTCGACCCTGAATGATTTCATATCCGGTGAGATGGAGCATGCCGTTGTAACCTGCTACAACGAAGAGAAACCGGATATCATTTTTATTGAAGGACAATCATCGCTACGTAACCCGAGCGGACCCGCAGGAGCGGAGTGGATTGTTTCGGCGGATGTCGATGCCGTTGTGTTGCAACATAATCCCGCCCGCAAGCAGTATAAAGACATGGAATATTATCCCGCCTATATAGCCGATCCAAAAGATGAGATCGAACTCATTCGTATATATGGCGCACCGACGGTAGCAGTTACGATCAACACAGCAAAAATGACGGAGCAGGATGCTCGAACGTATGCACAGCAATATGAAGCACAACTCGGTATACCCGTAGTACTTCCGCTGGAAGATGGTGTGGATGGACTGGTACCTGTGTTTGAAACGCTGATCAAGAAAAGTCTTGCGCAGGTTTAACCTATAAATTCGATTCTCAAATTAACGATACATGACGAAGATCAAAGAAGTAAAAGTCTGGAGTGTAGACCTGGGTAACACCAAACCCTATACCATTGCTTTTAAGACAGTAGATGAAGTGCGTAACGCTTTTGTTGAAATTACACTCGACAACGGCTTAACCGGTATTGGCTCGGGCAACCCGAGCGAATATGTAGTAGGTGAAACACTTGATCAATGTCTGGAGGCACTGGAAGAAAAAAATCTCGAGTTCCTCATTGGGCGCGACATTCGTGAATTCAATCAGCTGACATTCGATGTATGGAAGAAATTTCCTGAGAACCCGTCAGCACGTGCAGCACTGGATATTGCCTTGCACGATGTGTTTACCAAGTACCTGGATATACCGCTGGTTAAATTCCTGGGACAGAAAATCAAGAAGCTTCCTACTTCGAACACGATTGGTATAAAGAATGTAGAGGAAACGTTAAAGGAAGCTAAAGACTATATCCAGCGTGGCTTCAAGGTATTGAAAGTAAAACTCGGCCACAGCCTGGATGAAGATGTGGAGCGCCTCATGAAACTGCGCGAAGAGCTGGGCAACGGTGTGGTTATACGCGTGGATGCAAATCAGGGATATACCGTGCACCAGACCATCGAACTATATGGTCGTGCTTATGATCTGAACCTCGAACTGATTGAGCAACCTTTACCGGCCCACGATATAGCCGAGATGAAAGGTTTACCAAAAGAAGTAAGAAAAGTTCTGGCTGCCGATGAATCGCTCATTACCCCGGCCGATGCTATCGAATTGGTAAAACCTCCGAAAGCTGCCGCAATTTTTAATATCAAGTTGATGAAATGCGGAGGTATCAGTCAGGCGTTGAAAATTGCAGATATAGCACTGCATGAAAATATAGACCTCTTCTGGGGATGTAACGATGAAAGTATAGTAAGCATCACCGCTGCATTACACGCTGCATACTCCTGTGCGAATACGAAATATATAGACCTGGATGGAAGTCTCGACTTGGCACGCGATGTTGTAAAAGGCGGCTTCGTTCTGAAAGATGGCTATATGTATTGCTCCGATAAACCAGGACTTGGCGTAGAGCGTATTGGGTAAATATAGTGCCATAACGTCACTTCGAGCGAGCTATATACAATCGGGAGATGCTCTCCCCGCGAGAAGCCTCCTTGTGGGAAGTATAAGACGAAGAATGCTGAGACCACGTGTACGGCTCACGACCTCGGGTTTTCTCGCGGCCAGACTGCACGTTGTAGCAAACAAAGCACGCTCGAAATGACGCTACCTTAACCGTCACTTCGAGCGAGCTATATATAATCTGGCGATGCTCTCCCCGCGAGAAGCCCCCTCGCTGGAAATATAAACGAAGTATACAGATGCTACGTGTACGGCTCACTACCTCGGGATTTCTCGCGGCAAGATTGCACATTGTAGCAAACAAAACTCGCTCGAAATGACGCTACTTCAACGTCACTTCGAGCTAGCTATATATACCTTGATCTTTCTTACTCTTCACTTATATAAGTAAAATTGCCGTTATCGGTCATGTATTTTTTGTAGAGTTTCTGATACTTGTTGTCTGAATCCTTGATCTCTTTGCCGTTAATTCTGATCGAACCGTCTTTGCTCCAGTTTATCTCTTTTATCTTTTCATCTTTCTTCAGATAGCCATCCTTCACGAGTTCTTTGGCAAGTTCCGCTTCAAACTTCTTCATGTTTTCTTCCTGCTCCTTTAGCTTCAGTTCGAGGCGCTGCATTTGCTGTTGGTGATCCTTTTCCCAGCGCTTCATGCTTTCTTCCTGAACGGCCATGGCCTTCTCCACAGTAGCCATTGCTTCTTCGCGAATGGCCATTTCCTGCTCGACTGCTGCTAACTTTTGTGATAACCTCATTTCATCTAATTCGACACGAAGCTCGTCAAGATGCTTGTCGTCATATTTACTCTTCAGCTCTTCCATCATCTTGTCGAAGTCCTCGCCATGCGCCTTATAGAACTCACTGAATTTTTCCTTGAAAGATTCTTCAAACTCCTGCGTAGCCTTCTCCCATTGATGATCGCTCCACTCAAAGGCGGGAACAGCCGGTATAGGGGGTATACTATCGAGGTGTATATCCATAGCCATCATTGCGGGGAATGCAGGGAAATCGGGAAAGTCTGGTATAGATGGTATTTCCATCGTAACGTCCAGCGGAGCTATAGGAGCCAGAATATCTTCGTCACCTTCGCGGCTCTCAACAACTTCTTCATGCGTATTGCCATTCTCATCCGTTGTGGTAATTACCTTTCGGGAATAGCTCGCAGATTTATTTTTGTTTCTGATGACGGTATCCGACTGTATTTGTTTCTCATCGTCTCCTATATGTCGGATGGTTGCTTTTTCGGAGCGACTCATCGTTAACCACGATGCGCACATTAAACCTACCACCAGCAACGCAACCGGGATGATCCTGTCACGGCCAGAATAATTTTTCACAGATTTTTCCATAAGTCTTTTGATTCGTTTGAGTAACAGATTTTTATTTTCAGCAAGCGACAATGCTATACCTGTCTGACTAAGTCTTGCTTCTTCCAATTGTACCAATGCTGCTGCATATAGTTTCGCATTGCCGGTGCGGCTCACCACAGCATCATCACAACAATGTTCCCGCTCGTTACGAATCATAGTTGATAAAATCCATACGAACGGATTGAAGAATAAGAATGCTTCCATGAACATCTGGAATAAATTCACGAGATAATCATGTCGTTTGACGTGAACGAGCTCGTGCAAAAAGATGGCTTCGAGTTGATCGGTAGTGAGTCCGCTGAGCATGCCCGTGGGTATAATGATCAGTGGTTTGATATACCCGAGCACAATCGGGGCGTGTATCCGTACTGATTGTGCCAACGCAATAGACCGGTGTATATTAAGTTGTGCAGCCAGTAATTGTATCCGCTCGTTCCATTCATCAGCCATAGCAAGCGAGTCTCTGCGCAGCACCGATACATATATACCAGCTCCGGCCACTCGCAGCAAAAAGAAAATAGCACCGGCAAACCAACAGACTATAAACCATTTCATGTTGGCATCCATAAACTGCCTGACGATTGCCAGTAAACTATCCGGAGTGTTGTCTGTGATATGATAGGTATAGCCTGATGATGCAGTGAGGGTATAAATAGTAGACGGTATGTGTTCCGAAGTATATACCTGTGTGAATGTAATGCCAATGGTTGCTACCAGTATCAATAGTCCTGCTAACGCAACGCTATAGCGATAACCGGATGCGCGCAATGGTATAATTCTAAGCAACAGCGCCACGATGCCCGTTATGATAAGCCCCTGCCAAAGCGAATGAACGAGCGTCCATCCCAACGCTTCTGCTATCGATGATGAAAGAAAATCAGGTATAGTCATGATTCACCTCCTTCGAGTTTTTCCAGGTATTTTTTGATCTCGTGAAGTTCTTCTTTCGAAGATTTTTTATTGCCCAGTGCACTCATTACCAATTGCGCGGCCGATCCCTGAAATACTGTATTGATCATCTTGTCAAGAATCTGCTGTTGCGTACTTTCCAATGAAGGCACTGCTTTATAGAGATGAAGCTTGCCATTCTTTTGGCGTGTTACCAATCCTTTTTCGTGCATGATCTGCATAAATTTCAGAATGGTAGTATACCCGTTGGCTCCTTCTCCTCCCATCGCTTCGTGTACTTCGCGTACCGACACAGCACCCTTGTCCCACAATACCTGCAGGATCTCCAACTCTTTTTCAGTTGGTTTAATGTTTTTCTTCGCCATAGTACGAACTTTTTCGTAGAACAAGTTTAAGAACGATCGATCACTCCTGCAAGTGTTTTACGAAATATTTCGTAGATGGTTTCGAAAAAATAGAGATGCCGTTTGAGACATCTCTATTAATATTATAAGAGGATTGAAGGATTAAATACCTGCTTCGATCTGGAAACGCAGCTGCCAGTTGTTATGATTGGCGCTACTGCCGGCAAGCCATGTGTTCTCTTCGTAGGTAAGATCGCTTTGCAGTTTAAGACGATGGCCGCGTATATATTTCGTTACGCCAACCGTATACTGCTGAATTTTTTCTTCCAGTGTTTGAATATCATTGTCAGGTTTTACCTGCGAGTAACGGCCTACTACTTCAAAATTATTTTTGAAAAGATAACTTCCCTGGAAATTTTGTCCGTGACCTACATATACAAAACGCTGGTCGCCATCTTCGTTGGTGGTGATGGGATCTATGGCAGTACGTCTTAAATATTCAGCTGCAAATGCCCATCCATTATACTTCACCAGAAAGTCGGCCATGTTGGTTTGTATATCGCGCGATGCATACAGAAACTTTCCTAACTGTCCACCTGTGCGTATAGCGTTCTGGTTGTTTGAGTAGGTAATACCAAATGATACTTTTGGTTTTGGCTCACGTGCCAGGTCGCCTTCAAAATAATCGCCACCGTTGGTAAACTTGCCGAGCGGCAACACTTCAAGGCGCCCGGTATAGGCAAGGCCGCGATCGGATGAAGTTATATTACGACCATCGCCGGAAGATATAGCGGCACGCAATACATAGTCCAATCCCTGTAGCGAGTTGTTATAGTAGAACTGTACACCAAAATCACGATCGATGTTGAACGTAGAATTTACTATAGAACGATCGGGAAGTTGCAAGTCACCGGAAGAGTTAACACGCTGACGGTTTCCGGGAAGTTTAGTTTGCCCGAGACCAATTGAGAAATGATCGTTAACCTTATACTGGATCATGGCATCGCGAATTACATTCGGAAACCCAGTGTCGTCATAATCCATATCCGAACGTGTAAAGGCAAGTTGAATGAGATAGGTGAGGCGTGTGGTATAGATAAAGCCATCGAAGCGTAGTCGCAGTCTCCGGGTTCTCGCTTCAACACTTGCTATATCCAGATCGCTTTCACTTTCTGAAACAAATGCCAACCTGTTCTGCATCCGGAAGCGAATATTGAGCATGAACAGACTGTCGGGCGAAGTAATGCCAAGCCCCTTTCCGTATGTGAAATATGGAGAAGGCGTAATGGGAGGCTGCTGTACCTGTGCCAATCCTGTAAACTCACATAAAAGGATGAACACAATCGTCCACACACCCGGCTGCAGTTGTTTCATAGAGGTAAACTTTGGGCGCGAAGATCATGAAAGAATAATGGAAATAAAAGTGATTATTCTTTGGCTGTGTAGAGGTGATCGTACTTTCGTTTCAGCATAGGGTACGTTGCCACTGCACCGAGAATGATTAGCGTGCCCATGTAGAAATTCAATCCCATTTTTTCCTGGTTCCCGAATACAATCACGGCCATTACAATACCATAGAGCGGCTCAAGGTTAAGCGTAAGCTGCAGCAGAAATACACTGATCTTTTTCATCAACTCTACTGCAACCGAGTATGCATATACCGAACATACACCTGCCAGTAAACCTATATATAGCAGGTCCATCCACGATGGCACCAGGTGTAACGTGTGATCGGTTGCCCATGTATACTTATATACCGGCAGAAATAATCCAATCGACAGGAACACTCCGATCATCTCGTAAAATGTAATGGTAAAAGCAGGAATGCTGCGTACAAATTTCGCATTGAACACGGAGAACAATGCTGAGGTAAACCCGGCGAGTATACCCAGCGCTAATCCAAGTTTATACTGGAAATCAAATGAGAAGATGATATATAGTCCGGTAATTACGACAAGCCCCAGCAACAACTCAAATTTTTTAATACGCGTGCGATTAAACCACGGCTCGAGTAATGCAGCCCACAGGGAGTTCGTTGCAAAGCCCACTAAACTTACCGATACGTTAGACACACGTGCTGCCCCGAAGAACGCCATCCAGTGAATGGCAACGATACTGCCAATGAGCAAGAGCCTCAGAAGTTGTGTGCCGGTAACTGCAAACGTGCCTTTGGTAGCAACGATCACAATACCCATTCCGATCACGGCCATAATGGCGCGGTAAAAAACCATTTCAACTGCCGGTATAGTTACCAGCTTACCTATTATTGCAGAGAAACCCCAAAGAAAAACTATGAAATGTAGTTTCAGATAATCATTACGCGAAGCCATTTAGCGGGGAACGTATTTATACATGATGAGTGATATTATACCAAAGATGATGTTGGGTATCCACACCGAAATTTGCGGAGGCATGGATCCGTTTTCAGCAAAGGTACGGAAGAGTGTAAAGAACAAGATGAAAATGAAGGAGAGCAAAAATCCCAGCGCGATCTGCAAACCGGTTCCTCCACGACTTTTACGTGACGATACAATGACGCCCATAAACACCAATATAAAAATGGTGAAGGGCGCTGTGTAGCGGGTATATTTCTCAACTTCGTATACTTCTATGCCGGTAGAACCGCGCGAGCGAAGTGTCTTTATATACTTGTTCAGTTCATTCAGTGTCATACCATCGTACTTGCGATAGTCGCTTTCAAATTCTTTCGGGTGGATAACCAGTGCAGTATCTAACGTGGATCCACTTTTTATAGAGTCGGGTGTAACAAAGCGCGTCGTAGTTTAAAAGCCGGGTTTAGCTTCCGGCCCGGAGGTTGTCTCAAATATACTCTGCACGTTGTGGATGCGCCAGTCGCGCAAGGTCCACTTTTGTTTGGCGGTGTCCCATTCAACACGACTCGCAGTAAGTTTCTCGATCATCTTGTTATCCTCGAATCGCTCGAGTGTAAACTGATAGCCGGTGTTGTTCGTGTTGTTGTAGCTTTTCATATATAGGTATACATCGGGTGCTACCTGTATATGTATATTCTGTTTGTCGTAGTAATATTTATTCTTGAGATACTGCACCTCAAATGCAAGTTTTGACTTGTTGGAGTTTGGTATAACCCAGCCGTTGAGTGCAAAGCTTAGTGCTGCTATAAAGAATGATCCGATAAAATACGGTAACATCATTCTTCTGAAACTGATACCGGCACTTAATATAGCGATCACCTCGGTGCGGCCGGCCATGCGCGAGCATACATATACCGTAGCTATAAAAATGGTGATGGGTGTTACCAGACTGCCGATCCATGGAATGAAGTCGAGGTAGTAACCAAAGATCTGTCCGGAGGTTAATTGAGCTTTCGCAAACTTGTCCATCTTGTCAGTCATATCAATAACCGATATAACTGCCAGCAGAATTACCACCACAAAAAAGAATGTGCTGAGGAACTGTTTGAGAATATATTTATCAAGTAGTTTCATATCTATAGTCTATAGCATGCAGCCGAACGAAGTATAGTTATACTGCACACTGCAGCTGCTCTTTATAATCGTTGCGAAACCGTTTTTACCATTTTATTTTTCCATTCGGCAAATGTTCCTGCCAGTATCTGCTTGCGCGCTTCCTTCACCAGCCAAAGGTAAAATGTAAGGTTATGGATCGAAGCAATTTGCGCGCCTAAAATTTCTTTGTTGATGATCAGGTGACGCAAATACGCTTTTGAATGAAATGTACTCACGTAACCACCCAGCGTGGCATCGATCGGTGAAAGATCGTCCTTCCACTTTTCATTCCGGATGTTTATAATGCCTTGCGTTGTAAAAAGCATGCCATTGCGCGCATTGCGTGTTGGCATTACGCAGTCAAACATATCTATACCCAGGGCTATACATTCCAGAATATTTTCAGGTGTACCAACGCCCATCAGGTAACGTGGTTTGTCTTTTGGAAGAATGCCACACACCAGGCTTGTCATGGCATACATATCTTCATGCGGTTCACCAACGGATAGTCCTCCGATAGCATTACCGGGTTGATTCTGTGACGCTATATATTCAGCAGATTGCTCGCGAAGATCTTTATATACACTTCCCTGTACAATCGGGAACAATACCTGTTCATATCCATATTTAGGTTCTGTCGTTTGGATACGATTCACACATCGCTTCAACCACTGGTGTGTAAGCTCCATGGATTTTTTTGCATAACCATATTCACATGGATACGGTGTACACTCATCAAATGCCATAATGATATCGGCACCGATGGAGCGTTGTATATCCATTACATTTTCGGGTGTGAAGTGATGGCGCGATCCGTCAATATGCGATTTGAACGTAACACCTTCATCAACAATCTTGCGATTGGCTGCAAGCGAATATACCTGGTAGCCACCGCTGTCAGTAAGTATAGGACGGCTCCATCCGTTGAATTTATGAAGACCCCCGGCTTGTTCGAGCACGCCCAGGCCCGGACGAAGGTATAAATGATATGTATTGCCAAGAATGATCTGCGCCTGAACATCATGTTCCAGTTCGCGTTGATGAACGGCCTTTACCGATCCTGCCGTGCCTACCGGCATGAAGATCGGTGTTTGTATTTCACCGTGATCGGTTTGTAAAACGCCCGCCCGTGCAGATGACTTCGGGTCGTTTGCTGTTAATTCAAATTTCATAGCGCAATTGCGCTGCAAAAATAGAATAATCGGCCCGACTAGCTACTACGTTTCGGATTAAGGAATTTTTGATGCGGTACGCTTGTATGTTTTTAGTGAATACCGGAGCCCAAGTATGAATCAACGTTCTGTTGTGTGATCACTTCCAGCGGGAAAAGATCGGTGCCTGGAGTTCCTTTCTTGAACATCAAGTGATTAACCAGGTGACTGATACCTAATGACGCTTGTCGCTTTGGATTCTGGTTGATCAGGAAATCGATGATGCCGCTCTTCAGGTATCTTAAATTTTCGTCCAGTATATCGTATCCAACCAGGCGAATATCTTTTTTACCATGCTTCTCCAGTAATGATGCTGTTACGGCAGTTCCTTTGGAAGTACTTACGAAGATGCCGCGCAATGCAGGATCTTCTAATAATTCTTCAAGCTGTTTATTGAATGAAGGATCTTTGGGATTGAGGATAAAATCGATGATGGTAAAATTGCTCTTGCCTTTATCTTTAAAGTATTCGCGAAAACCTTTTTCTTTTTCCAGCAAGTGAACGGAGTCGTGAATGTCTTCGTCAATGTGCAATACAGCCAGTGTACCCGATTCTGTCAACCCGAAGTGTAACAATTCAGCGCCCACTCTTCCGCTTTGATACAGGTTCTGTCCTATAAAACTTAGCGGAGATGCTTCCGGTATATTGGTGTTGAAGAGAACATACGGTATATCTGTTTCACGAAAGAGTTCGAAGATTGGTAATGCTTCGTGATAAAATATAGGGGCAATTAATATACCATCGGGTTTAGCGAGATATACCTCATGCGCCATTTTCTGAAATGAATTTTTATCAAGCAGATCGAAGAGAAACAATTCAACCTGTATACCATATTGAGCCCATTCCGTTTGTGCCTGTGTTATACCAAGGTTGGATTGTGCCCAGTATGGATCTTGCTTCGGATCAGGAAGCAGCGCTGCTATTCTGTAATTTTTATTGGAGCCCAACGTGCGGGCTATCAGGTTTGGTTTGTAGTCGATCTGCTCCATTACTTCCGTAACCTTCTTCAAGGCTTCCGGCGATACTCTTCCGCGGTTGTGTAATACGCGGTCTACCGTACCTACAGAAACACCGGCCAGCTTGGCGATGTCTTTAATGCGAATATTCTTATCAACCATACTCTAAAATTCAGAATTGTGTTTTGTGCGAAAACGTTATAAAAAGGCGGTTTACAAATGTTTTCGAACACAAATTAAATGTGTGCGCACACATTTTAAAAATTTTCTTGCTTTTATTTCTTTCATATTCTACTTTGGACTTATGATTTCGCTGTCGGAATATTTTCCCGGACGCGTTTTCGTGCAGAAGAAAGTTTTTATTCCCAAACCAAAACCAAAATGAAAAATGTTTACAACCCCTGCTGCACTGCCTTTTCGGGCAACCAAGCAGGTAACGGCTCTTCGGCAGCCTCTGATTCTCCTTAAAGCACTTTATATATTCTCTCAATCTAAAGAATGAAGTTCTGCGGTACTTCATCGGATAGATGCAGAAGGAGTATAGCATGATTCAAATATTCCCATAACTAGTAAGCGTTCGTGCTTCCGGTTATAAAAGATACTCAGTGTACTCGTTATAGGTTTAAGAGTACATTTGGTTTGGTTGAGTTAGTAGGGTAGGTCCAGCCTGCCCTACTCTTTAAAGAAGTATATACTCAGCCGTATTTGAATCGTTGATTTCTTTTGTTCTATACTGCGCTCGCATTAGCATAAGCGTGTGGTGCAGGTTGATGAAGGGTAACTGAAAGTTATTGCATACACAGACAGTTGTTTTATATGCAGCGTACTGTAAATGTTGTTTTGCGTACGGCCGTATATGGTGTAGGGATAGTGAGGTAGGAGTCTCGTTTATTCAACAACTTTTCTTTCGGGTTTGTATTTCGTTTTATTAGTCAATTGCAGCGGATTGTTATAGGCTGGTATATATATATAGTATCCGGTATATAACGCATGCGGCAATGGCGTGAATCCAAGAACTGTGCTTGCTCATCTTCCACCATATCAAGAAAACGATGTGCTACAGCAGCTAGCCCTCGGGAGCGAATCAGCTTTTAAACAGCTGTACGACCGCTACTGGCATAGCATCTATAAAGTAACCAAGCGATATACCCGGTCATCTGCGCTGGCGGAAGATATTGTTCAGGAAATATTCTCTACGCTGTGGAACAAACGATCAGAATTTACGGAAGTACTTCACCTGGAGTATTACCTGATTACCATGGCGAAAAACCTCACGTACAAAACACTTCGCAAGCTGGCGTATGAAGAACACGCAAAAAGTAAATTTACCCTGGAGCGTACGCTGGTAGATGACAGCCTCGATGATTTTCTGCTCGAGAAACAGTACGAACAACTCGTGCAGCAGGCTGTAAAGTTATTGCCTACGCAGCAAAAGCAGGTGTTTCAAATGGCCAAAGTCGAAGGACTGAGTCACGAGGTGATTGCTCAACAACTGAATATATCCCGGCTCACCGTAAAAACACACATGGCCAAAGCGTTGCAGTTTATTCGTCATTATCTGCAGCCACACGTAGGTACCTATGTCTTGCATTTCATCATGTTTAAAATGGTGATGATGTTATAGGTAAAATTTGTTTTTGATGTCAACGAAGTATAGTGCTAACGGATGATCTTTCCGGTGCTATACTTCTATACTATATCTGGTATTTAAACACCGTTGTGGTGTTGCGGAGCACTGTTGCAGTTCCGTTCTGTTTTCTATTGTCCTTCACTTGCTGACAGATTTAAAAAATATTTAATTTTTTTTTAACAGCGACTACACCTTCCACCTTCCTCAGGTACTCTTTACCTATAGAAGGCAGAAATAAGACTATACTATAGATGCCACTATTCTAAAAAGAATATGAACAACCTGGACGACCTGATACAACGATACCTGAATAATACAGCTTCTGATGAAGAGCGCGCCACGTTAATGGCGATGATTCGTTCGGGGCAGTTTGAAGGTGATATAAAGGATATGATCTCGGAAGAACTGCGTGCTGAAATGCTACGCAACCAGGTGCCCGACCTGGCAGCACAGGCAAAGTCTGAGGCAATCTTTAAGAAGATATTGGAGCAAACTATACCCGAGCCGGAAAAAATGTGGATCGATCGTAACGATGCGATCACAGCAAAGGGCAACAAGTCCTGGCGGTTTGTGTGGTATGCTGCTGCTGCTTTCCTGTTGCTTGCAACGGTAGGGATACTGGTTTATACACAGCGTTCACAGCCTCAACCTGAAACCGCTTTTGTGCAACAGCCGGATACCAGTTGGGTAAAGATCTTTAACGGACAGACGCACGTTGAAAAAATTACCATGGAGGATGGCAGCGTTATATCGCTTGAGCCCGGCAGTGAAATTCAATATCCTAAACAGTTTGGCGATAAACGTGAGATCTGCCTTTCAGGCGAAGCATTTTTCGAAATCGCGAAAGATGCAGCACATCCCTTCCTGGTATATACCAATGAAGTAACAACCAAAGTGCTGGGTACAAGCTTTCGCATCAAGGCACATCGAAAGTCAAAAGAAATTATAGTAGCCGTATCAACCGGTAAAGTATCTGTATTTGCAAAAGCGGCTGATGCTGCTGCCGAGAACATGCAGGAGGTTACACTTACACCGAATTTGCAGGCAGTATATGATCGCATGCAGCAAATTGTAGTGAAGAAAATAGTAGAGCACCCAAGTGTTCTGAAGCCACCATCAACCAAAAATTACTACACCAATGTAAAAGTGGTAAACCTGCTGAACGCGCTAAGCGAGAGCTATGGTGTTGAAATAAAATATAGCGAAACGATGCTGGCGAACTGTACTCTTACTACCGACATTATGGATGAAGAAGGTTTGTACGACCAGCTTGAAGTAATCTGTAACGCACTGGGCGCCCACTATGCCATGGAGGGAGCCACCATCGTAATTGAATCCAATGGCTGTGAAAAAAGTAATGTTAAACCTTAACCTGCTGTGCCTATGAAATAAGCCTACAGAAATACATATAAAAAAAGAGGCCGATGATGTTGCGAGCATCACCAGCCCTTTTCCAGGTGGCATGATGGAGATCATGCAGCCTCATAGTTTTTGCCCTTGTTCAAAACAAAAACATTTCAATTTATGAATAAACCTAAACCGGTTCAAGAAACATTATTGTTTCTTATGAGAGTTACATTGATTCATATTCTCCTGACAACCTTCTCCGTAGCGTTCGTGTATGCAGTGGACACTATGGGACAGAAGGTGCTGGATAAAAAAATTACACTGGATGTTGAAAGTGAAGACTTCCAACAAGCGCTCATCAAGATCAGCGAGCAGGCTAAAGTAAAATTTGCATATAGCCCCGAGCTGGTAGAAGATCAGAAACGTGTTACCCTGCACGTGAAAGATGCAAAACTAGAAGAAGTACTGGCTGCCTTACTGGGGCCGGACGTAAACTATAAAGTTGTTGGTAAACGTATTGTACTTCGCCCGGTAAATCCCGATCGCGAAGATGCGAGTAAAAGCGATGCAGATACTCGTGCCATACCTGATCCCGTTACTGTATCGGGTACGGTTAAGGATGGTTCGGGCGCACCGATACCAGGTGTGTCGGTGTTGGTGAAGGGTACATCGAATGGTACCACTACCGATACGGATGGTAAATTTACCATCACCGTCAATTCCGAAAATGATATACTCGTAATCTCCTTTATTGGTTATGCTACGCAGGAAGTTGCCGTGCAGAACAAAACTTCAATAGATGTAGTATTGGCTGAGGATGTTACCGAACTGAATGAAGTTGTTGTAACAGCACTGGGTATTGAGAAAGAAAGAAAATCGCTGGGATATTCAGTAACAGAAGTAAAAGGCGAACAGTTTACACAGGCGCGCGAGATCAACGTTGCAAACTCACTCGTAGGTAAAGTTGCCGGTGTAAATGTCAGCTCTGTAGCAGGTGGTCCGGGTGCATCAACGAGTGTAATCATCCGCGGTGCTTCAACACTTACCGGTAGCAATCAGCCGCTCTATGTAATCAATGGTGTGCCGATGAGTAACGAGAGTGCTCAATTGGTGGGTCGCTGGGTAAATGAGACAGACCGTGGTGATGGTATCGGAAATATAAATCCGGATGATATTGAGTCTATATCGGTACTGAAAGGTGCAGCCGCAGCAGCGCTATACGGATCGCGTGCAAAGGCCGGTGTTATACTTATTACTACGAAGAGCGGTAAAGGTGCCGGCACGATCGAACTGAATTCAAATTTTGTTGCTGAGTCTGTTATGGATTTGACTGACTGGCAATATGAATATGGTTTAGGTAGCAACGGAACAAAGCCTGCTACACAACAGGCTGCACTGGATGCCGGTAACAGCAGCTGGGGTGCTAAACTTGACGGATCGAATGTAATTAACTTCGATGGTGTATCACGCCCCTATACCGCGCATAAAAATAACATGGAAGATTTTTATCGCACCGGTAGCACATTTACTAATACACTTTCTTTCAGCAAAGGATTGGACAACGGAGGTATACGTTTATCCGCAAGCAACCTGAAAAATACTTCGATCATTCCGAACGCAGGTCTGAAGAGAAATTCATTCAACCTGTCTGTTAACTTTTCACCTGTAAAAAGATTTACAGTTGATGCTCGCGCAAACTATGTAGTAGATGATGTGAAGAACCGCCCGTTACTTTCGGATGGTGCCGGTAACGCTAACTTCCAGGCGATGTTCCTTCCAACAAGCATGAACATTAATGATCTGAAGCCTGGTACAAAAGAGGATGGCTCCGAGTTGTCATTCACTAACAATACCTATGCAACCAACCCATGGTTTGCTGCCGATAAATTTATCAACAATACGAAACGTGAGCGCTTCATCGGATCGATGACGATGCGTTATACATTCGATAACGGCTTCTTTGTTCAGGGACGTGCCGGTCGCGATTCCTATACCGATCGTATGACAAACGTGGTGCCTTCCGGTACAGCATATTTACCGATAGGTCGTGTTACGGAAACAACAACCAAGTTCTATGAATTGAATGCAGATGTACTCATCGGAAAACAATTCAAAGTAGGAACTGATTTTGTGATCACTCCGAATTTAGGAGCGAACCTGCGCAAACAGGAAGCTGAAATGTCGCAGCTTATTGGTAATGATTTAGCGGTGCCATTTACCTATAGCATTACCAACGCAAAGAATAAGACAGTAAACTATACCGATTTTAACCAGGAAATTCAATCCGTATACGGAACACTCGAACTTGCTTACAAGAATTATTTATTCGTAACAGCAACAGGTCGTAACGACTGGTTCTCGACCCTGGCTGTGCCGGGAGTAAATCTGTCAGCATCGGCAATGGATATATTCTATCCTTCGGTGAGTGGTTCATTTGTATTCTCTGAACTTTGGAACTTAGGACAGTCATTTACCTTTGGTAAACTGCGTGCCGGTTATGCTAAAGTAGGTCAGGCTACAGATCCATATCAGACTGTATTGAACTATGGTATCGATGCGCGTACTGTAAACGGATATCCGATTGGTACGATCATCAACACGGCTATACCAAACAGCGAACTGAAACCATCTGAAGCAACCGAAATTGAAGTAGGTACGGAATTAGGTTTCTTCGACAACCGGGTGCGCTTAGACCTGACGTGGTATAACAAAAAATCTACAAACGAAATTGTAAAAGCTCCTGCTTCGATCACATCCGGATATACTTCGGTGGTGTTGAACATTGGTGAGTTGAAGAACACTGGTTTGGAAATGTTGCTCACGACATCGCCTGTTAAGAAGCAGGACTTCCAGTGGGTATCATCACTCAACGGTTCTGTAAACAACAACGAAGTTGTTAAACTGGCTGAAGGACAGAAGTCATTGGCAGTAGGAGAGTCACGCAGTGGTAACGGCTTTACACAACATATAGTAGGTGAAGCTGCACACCAGATCATGGCGTTCGATTACCTGCGCGATGCTGATGGACAAATTGTAGTAAATGCAAATGGAGTTCCGCAGCGTGGCGATCTGAAATCATTCGGTTCTGCCTATCACAAATGGACAGCCGGCTGGAACAACGAATTCTCTTATAAGCAATTCTCGATGTCGTTCCTGATCGATGGTAAATTTGGTGGTAAGATATTCTCGGCTACCGATTACTACGGCTATCAGTTTGGTTTGCATAAAGCAACGCTGGTTGGTCGTGACGAAACATTTGGTGAGAACAATGCTTCATCACAACGTTACTATGGCGATTTCTCTAACAACGTATCATCAACGTTTGTGCACGATGCAAGCTTCATCAAGTTCCGTCAGTTTACACTGGGATATACTATACCTGGTCAGGTGCTGAACAATGCCGTGAAGAGTGTTACGGTCAGCTTCGTTGCACGCAACCTGTTTATACTGATGAAGAAAACGGATAACATCGATCCGGAATCTAACTTCTCGAATTACGCTCCTGGTCTTGAACTGGGTGGTGTACCTCCGGTAAGAACCTATGGTTTCAACCTGAATGTTAAGTTCTAAAGAAGTAACCACTATTATCGATTCAACTTATGAAAAGAAAATTTCTGACCTATATATCATTAGCGGTTGCAGGCGCAATGATCTCAACAAGTTGTACAGATGACTTCGCTGAAACGAACACAGATCCTACAGCCTATAGCCCGGCGAACTATGAGCCTAATTATCTGTTGACAGCTTCACAACTCATGTATACCGGAAGCTCGGACAACGCGTATGAAACATGGCGCGGTAACCTGATCTATGCTTCTACCATGATGCAACAGCTCTCTACCGTTATCGGGTATTGGGCCGGTGATAAATATATACTTAACCCTGACTATGCTTCTGCGTATTGGGACAAAGCGTATCCGGACCAGGTTAAGCCTGTAGTAGAGTTGGTGCAGTTCACCAAAGACAAAGAGAAGTATAAGAACCTGCATCAGATCGGAAGAATTATGCGTGCACTTATTCTGCAGCGTGTAACCGACCTGTACGGTGATGTACCTTACTTCGATGCCGGTATGGGATACTATAGCAAGAACTATTTCCCGGTATACGACAAGCAGGAAGATATATATACTGACTTGCTGAAGGAAATAGAAGAAGCGACCAATGCATTGGATGCTAGTGCAGACAAGCCTATCGGTGATATGATCTATGATGGTGATATCGAGAAGTGGAAGCGCTTCGGTAATTCATTGTTGCTGCGTACCGCGATGCGTCTTACAAAGGTTGATCCTGAAAGAGCGAAGCAGTATGTAACCAAAGTTGCCGGTAAAACAATGCAGAGCAATGATGATAATGCTATTCTGCAACATGATGCCAGCGGCTCATGGACAACACAAAACAGGAACAGCATTGTGTTGTTGAAAGGTCCGGAAAATCAGAACGTAAAACTTTCAAAGGCATACGTAGATTTCCTGAAGAACAATGATGATCCTCGTCTCGCAGTTATAGCTGTAACGAATCCTACATTCGATCCGTCTGGCAATGCTACCGGAGGAAATGCAGATCCGGATGTACAGAAAGGCATGCCGAATGGCTATGATCTCGGAGGCGTTCGCCCGATAACCGGTGCTCCCGGATACACTACCGTTGGAGATTATTCAAGTCTGAGTCCAAGCTTGTTAAGCCTTGCAGGTCCTTCCTTTATACTTACCTATGCAGAGTCAGAGTTACTGCTGGCAGATGCAGCACAACGCTGGGGAGTTGGTGGCGATGCTGAGACACACTATAACAACGGAGTGAAGGCAGGTATAACATACTTCAGTCAGTATCCGAATGTTGGCGATCTTGATGCTGCAGCGGATGATTACCTCGCGGCTCATCCATACAATGCAGCCAACGGTCTTGAAATGATCAACACACAGTTCTGGGCGGCAACGTTACTCAATGGTTATGAAGCATGGTTCAACTGGAGAAGAACCGGTCTTCCGAATCTCACACCAGTAAATTACCCTGGCAATGCAACCAGCGGAAATATACCACGCAGATTCCCATACCCGGTATCAGAAGCAAACAACAACCCGATCAACTATAAAGCAGCACACGATGCAGTACCCGGAGGTGATAACCTGTCCGGTCGTGTTTGGTGGGATAAACAATAGCAACGTATCTCTCACGTAAATTTGGTTTAGAGAAGAAAGAGGCCCTTGGTTTTACCGGGGCCTTCTTTTTAGCTGCGAGCTTTGAGTTACGAGACACGAGCCAACGGAGAAGCTACTGGCCGCTCGCTTCCCAAGCCGTCATCGAAGATACAGATCAAAGGTTCTGCAGCCAGAAGCCGGCAGCCTGCAGCCCTTCTTGCAGCTATTTCAACGTTGCAACGATCGTCACGAAGGTTATTTCTTCCGTTCCCTTTTATCCTAAAACAGTCGTTTTATCTTTGTGACTTCCTTAAACAGAAGTCGCTTGCAAATCATATTTATTATTTTTTCAGTTCTTGCAGGAATACAGGTTATTTATCTTTTGGTATTTCTGATTGCCCTTTCCAGGAAAAAGGGAGATGCAACGCGAACACAATCTCTGCCGGTATCCATCGTGATCTGTGCGCACGATGAAGAGCAGAATCTTCATGAACTGGTGCCGCAGTTGTTGGCGCAGGATTACCCTGACTTCGAAATTGTTGTCATTGACGATCGCTCCAACGACAACACCTTCGACTGGCTCCTGGAAGAAACAAAGAAAGATCATCGTCTGCGCATGGTGCATGTTAACCGTACTCCGCCCCATGTTAATGGTAAGAAGTATGGTATAACACTCGGCATCAAGGCAGCCAAATACGAGTGGATATTACTTACGGATGCTGATTGCCGGCCTCAAAGTAATCAGTGGCTTAATACTGTAAGTTCACAGTTCAGCGAGTCAACCAATTTTGTGTTGGGTTCATCTCCGTACCTGAAGGTGCCGGGCCTGCTGAACTTTTTCATTCGCTTTGAGACACTGCTTACGGCAATTCAATATTTTTCTTTTGCTCTTCTTGGTAACCCTTACATGGGTGTTGGCCGTAATATGGCCTATCGGAAATCTATGTTCCTCGATAAGA
Organism: uncultured Chitinophaga sp.; assembly: GCA_966211525.1. GTDB lineage: Bacteria > Bacteroidota > Bacteroidia > Cytophagales > Cyclobacteriaceae > Ohtaekwangia. The sequence goes on from CBIHOZ010000006.1 coordinate 84,707, forward strand.
AAGGATTTAACAACTACCTGAATGTTACTGGCGGTGATGACGATCTGTTCGTGAATCAACATGCTACCGGTAAAAACACACGGGTTGTTATGGGACATGATTCACTAATGTTTTCAATTCCAAACACCACGTGGTCATCTTTCTTCAAGCAGAAAATCAGACATTTATCCGTTGGCAAACTCTATAAATTCAAGCATCGCTTTTTGCTGGGACTTTTTACATTAACCTGGATGCTTACCTGGTTTGTGGGCATTCCTTTGTTGTTTGTGCCGGAGGTAACATATCTGGTAGCAGGAATATTAGTTTTTCGTATCATTTTGCTAACTATTCTGGCGAACTACGCATCTAAGAAGTTGGGACATCGGTTTGAGGCATGGATCGTACCGCTTTTAGATTTTATTTATGCCTTTTATTATCTTGTCACCGGCCTCACAGCGTTAGTGTCCAAAAAAGTACGATGGAAGAATTAGAAGAAGAAGAAAGCAGGTTTTCGTCAAAAGCACTGGAAGATTTCCGTTTGATTGATATGGCCGTAGGTGGCGATGACAGCTCCTATGCCAAACTCATGCAACGGTATAAACGTCCGGTATACCACATGATCCTGAAAATGGTTCGTAATGTTGACGATGCAGAAGATCTTACCATCGAATCTTTCGCGAAGGCTTTTAGAAGTCTGCACCGCTTTAAAAAAGATTTTACTTTCAGTACATGGCTCTTTCGTATTGCTACCAACAATACCATCGACTTTATACGCAAGAAGAAGCTGAACACCCTCAGCATTGAAAATACATTTACAGACGATGATGGTCAATCTGTTTCCATCGATGTGGAAGATGAAAATCTAGATCCGCAGGAGGAAACCATTAAGTCACAAAAGGCCGAGCTGATCCAGGTGTTTGTTGATAAACTTCCGGCTAAATATCAGAAGCTGGTGCGCCTGCGCTACTTCCACGAGTTGTCGTACGAAGAGATCGCAGAAGAACTCGATGCACCACTTGGTACGGTAAAGGCGCAGCTACACCGCGCGCGCGAACTCATGTTCGAGATGGTGAAGAACAAGCGCGATCATATTTAAAGAGAATTTTGTTAGAGAGGTATGAAGCAGGCGATTAAAATTCAAGAAATCTTAAGAGAACTCGAAGACATTCCCACTGAGAAACTCGAGCAAATCGAACTATATATTAAAACTGTTCTTTCTGAACGACCTAAGAAAAAAAAAGTTGAAGAGCCTAAAACACTGGGTGGGATTTGGGAGAATAAAGGATTTGAGAAGATAGTTGATATTGAAGACGAGATTAAAACGTTACGTAAGGAGTTAGGACATCAGTTGTTAAATAGAAAACTTTAGTGAATTATTTGATAGATACCGTGACAGTTACACGGCACTTCTCTAAGCTTGGTAAGATAGGAGGAAAAGCCAAGCGTATAATTAAAGAAGCAGAGGAGGGAAAACATCATCTCTTTATTTCCGTTGTCAGTCTTTTTGAGATAATGTACCTGGCCGAACGTAATCGAATAAAAATTTCGTTGAAAGCTTCGCTCGATAAAATTCATTCAAAGCCATGTTATTCTATCGTAGATCTAAATCCAGAAATTGTTTTAACAGCTTCTCGTATTCAGTTCTATGAACTTCATGATCGCTTGATTTTAGCGACTATGCAATATCTGGAGCTCGAGATACTTTCGAGTGACGAGCGATTTGATGAGGTACCTAATGTAAATAGAATCTGGTCATAAACGCATGACACCAACTGCAGATATAGTATATCACTACTTCCCCGACCTTTCTCCAAAGCAGAAAGATCAATTCGCAA